>OMVX01000086.1 GCA_900314605.1 uncultured Methanobrevibacter sp.
TCAACCAAAGAACCACAACCCCCAAACATACTCCACATATTTGTTACATTAGAAACATCCCAACCAGACAAACCAGAAACATCAACCAAAGAACCACAACCCCAAAACATATTATGCATATCTGTCACTTGGTCAGTTGTACCTAAAGTTTTAATAGCTAAAAGTGATGTTAAATTTTGATATCTGTTTGATAAATCTGTGAAATTAGAAAGATCCTCAATAATAAATATAATGTCTTCTTTATTCACCACTTCATTCCAATTAGTTAAATTAGTACCATCTTTTAAGATAATAAGAACATCGTTATTACCCAAATTATAAATATTATCTGGAATGCCCTTTGATTCAAAAATTTGAACCAAATCAATTATTTTAAATATTTTTTCTCTTGAATATTTATCAACCAACAATCGTAAATTCTCCTCATCAGAAGATTCATCCAAATTAAAATAATCAAAAACATTTTTAAGAATTTCCTCATCAAATTCCACATATAATTCTTTAAACAATACCTCTTTTATTTGATTATCTTGTAATCGCTTTTCGTTTATTTTTGCTTCATGCCTTAAATCATCCAACTTTTTTTGAGCCTCAGGAATTAATTTATTTAATTTTTTAATTTTAAATTTATAATCTAAAATATCGTTTTTATCAGTAGCACATTTCAAATTTTCTTCTAAATCATTAATTTGATTTTTTAAATTATTTAATTCATTTTCAGCTACTTCCACAGTATTTACACCACCAACCCACTCATCTGTATGTTTCATTCTATTACATTCTCGACATAATGTCTGCAAGTTATCAATATCATTCGTTCCACCACGAGCAACCGGAACAATATGATCAATTTCCAAACTTGTTTCATCTTTACTTGCACCACATTCCCTACACCTATAACCATCACGTTGAAATACTTTATGACGAAGTTTGCGTGGTATTGGTTGGCGACCATATCTTGTATCCAATTTACCTCCACAATAGGGACATAATTTATATTTTAAATTATCAAAAACCTTTCCACAATCAGTACAATATTTTTCCATAGTATCATCCCGAAATTTTAAAATACATTTTAATAAATAAAAAATAGATTTTCAAAAAAATTATTGTAAAATTTTTATTTTATAATTTTTCAAAATAATTTCTAATGGATTTAGCCATAAGTTTTCTACGTTCATTTAAAAAATCAAAATAATCCATGTTCCAGAATTCATGAGGTAAGTCAAACCTTTCAGTGTAATTTTCCATCAAATCTTCTTTTTCATGTTCATTTAATGTATCAACCATCATTGGCCAATATTCACTAGGTGCCTTATCACTAATTTTTATATTATCTGCATATTCAATATAAATATAATTAGCTTGTTGATTGAAATCTTTTTTATCATTAACACCCATCTTTTTTAGATAATTTTTTGGGAAAATATGATGAACATCAACAGATTTTTTAGTTGATTTTGTAAGAGGACTTAAATGATCTTTTAAAATCGCCTTTGAAAATAAAATATTATCTTTATTATAAATTTTAGAAACTGTATAAACCTTTCCAGCATAGTTATTAACTGAGGATATTAATCTTTCAGGAAGGGTAATATTCCAATAATCATTTGTTAATTCACTATCCATTATATTTTCTAAAGTTTGAAGAAAATCAACATTTTCTTTTCTAAATCTAACTAAATCCTGTTCATATGATGATTCAGGAGAAAATGAATAACGTTGTGTTAATTGGGAAAATACAAACCATTTACCAATTACCCTATTCAAATTCTTATAGTCTATATTAAATTTATATTTACCTATTAAAAAAAGACCATATGTAGCATAAAAACCAAATTTAGAACTAATTAATTCATCATAATTTATAAAGCCTATTGACTCGATTAAATTACAATAATCATGCCAATTTTTAAGATTTAAAACCAACTCTTGAGACTGTTTAAAAATATTGAAATTTTTATCTCGCTCTTCTTTAGTAGTGGTTTTATTTTCTAAATTTCTACCTTTAAGAATTAAATAAGCATATTTTAAACGACCTCTTAAAAATGAATATGCAATTGTAGGTCTTAAAAGATGGTCTAAATCAGGGGTAGCTTTTATAGTGTTAAATGGAGAATTTTTACTTGGATTTGGTAATTTACATTCCTTAGAAAATTCTTCTAATGCTTTTCTTCCTTCATCCCAATATACAGACATTAATGTTAAAATGAAATCAGATTGATTTAGAATTTTTCCTTTACTATTTATTCTAACAAAAATCTCAGATACTTCTTCAGGATTTAAATCAGAAGATAATTCCAGAACTGAAAAAGGATAATGTTTTATATTTTTTATGGCTTCTATTCTTTGTTCTATCTCATCTTCATCAAATTCCAAATCAGGTTTAGATTCACGTAACGAGTTAATATACTCTTTAACAAAACTAAATAAACTTCCATTTAAAATTTCAGTAACATTATTAATCCATTCAGGATCTCCTTGTATTCCTTTATTTAATACTTCTAATTCATCAGTTATTGGGTTAAATGCTATTTTCGGATTTCTTTCTTTATATTTTGTATCAAGTACTGGTTTTCCTGTAAAAACAGCATATAATGAAGTTAATCTTTGTTGACCGTCAATAACTAATCTATTTGGTGTAGTAGATTTGTTAAATCCTATAGGTTTAAATCCTCCTTCACCATCACCAATCTTCCATAATATGATTAATCCAGTTGGTAGTCCCTTATATAAAGAATCTATTAAATCTCTTATCTGCGTATCTTTCCAAACAAATGGCCTTTGTAAATCTGGAAGAGAAATAATTCCAGAGTCAACATCACTTACTAAATTATTAAGTTCATAATTGGTATTATTAAACACTACACCTTGATTCATTATATTCACCAATATTAATTTTTAAATTAATAGAAAATAAATTTTGTTAATATAAATTTTTAAATAGAAATTATACTTTTTTTAATAAAACTCAAATTATATTTATAAAGGCCAATAAATTTTTGTAAGTGGAATTAAACTTCTAGCATCATTGTCAAAATTATCATAATATTGTATAATAAATTTAACAAGCCTATCTAAATCCATTAATATTATGGGTATTTCAAATCTTTCTGCTTCATATTTAGCATCAGTAGTAAAACCACCAGTAGATACATATATCCCACGATTAGTTTTCTTTAATGCACCTTTAAAACTTCGGATATCTTGTGAACCCATTGAAGTGTTTTTTCTATGTTTAACTTCAACAAGAATAACAGGGTCTTCTAAACCTAAACCATCAGGTGAAGCTATAATATCTTTTCCACGGTCTGAACCTTGAGGTGAAACAATAGTTTTATAACCCATTGCACGTAAGAGACCCGCCACTAAATCCTGCAATTCATAAGGGTCAAATTGATTAACTTTATCTTTAATAAATTCAATAGATTTATCCTTAATATCATCTTTTAAAATAGAAACCTCAGTAGGGTCCGTTAGTTCATCCTCTTCTTTAATTGAGATTTTTTATTGTTGAGAACATCTAGAATATCTTTTTGAGCTTCATCATTAATATGGAATAATGTAGATATAGAACCTAAAGTGTTTTAGGGGCCTGAAATTTTCAGTTCTCAGATAATTGTTGTATTGCTGTTTTTGAGTTAAAACCCTGTGATATGATTAAGGCTCCTAAAAATACATTTAA
>OMVX01000022.1 GCA_900314605.1 uncultured Methanobrevibacter sp.
ACTTAAAATATAAAAACTATATAAAAAATTAAAAATTTTAATTATTTTTTTTAGAGTTGACAAAAATTTATAAAAAAATTTGCGTCCCACTCTCATTTTTAAAATTTTTAATTCTTTTTTCCTTTTTTTTTATTTTATCATTTTCGAATTCATAAAAAAAGCATTATATCTTTTTCACCACTTTTTTCAAAGATATTTAATAATTATTATCTATTACATAAAACAACTCTATATAAGCAGTATCCTTTAAAGTCTTATAATTTAATATTAGTTTTTTGTTTTTATTTCTTTATTTGTTCTTTATATAATTGGTGTATCTTATGTATTTTCTATTATGAATTTATATATCCAAATGTTTATTGTACACTTTTGTACAATAAAGATTTAAATAGTACATCATACATAAATTTGTATAAATTTATTTTATAAAAAATTCATAAATTTTACAAAAATAATTTTAAAAATATTAACGTGTGAAAAGATGTATAGAATAGAATTATCTAGTGATGAAGTCCCAAAAAAATGGTATAATATTAATGCTGATTTACCTGTAGAACTTCCTGCTCCTAAAAATAGTGAAGGTAAAGATCAAATAAGTACTTTACCTGATATCTTTGTTGAGGAATGTTTAAATCAGGAGTTTTCCACTGAAAGATATATTACAATCCCAAAAGAAGTAAGGGAATTATATCAAAGAATTGGAAGACCCACGCCCTTATATAGGGCTAAAGGTTTAGAAGAGAAATTAAATACTCCTGCAAAAATCTATTATAAAAGGGAAGATACTTCTCCAACTGGTAGTCATAAATTAAACAGTGCAATTGCACAAGCATATTATGCAAAAAAACAGGGTGTTGAAAGAGTAACTACTGAAACTGGTGCAGGTCAATGGGGTACTGCATTATCCCTTGCATCATCTTTAATGGGAATAGACTGTACTGTTTATATGGTTAGAATTTCATATGAACAAAAACCATTTAGAAAAGGTGTAATGCAGTTATATAACTCAACATTATATCCTTCTCCAAGTGAAAATACTGAAGTTGGAAAATCCTTCTTGAAAGAAGATCCTAATACTCCAGGTTCTCTTGGTATGGCTATTTCTGAAGCTGTTGAAGATGCATTATCTGATGATAAAGTAAGATATACTTTAGGAAGTGTATTAAATCATGTAATTTTACACCAAACAGTTATTGGTCAGGAAATCCAAACACAATTAGAAGTTGCTGAAGAAGAGCCAGATACAATGATTGCTTGTGTTGGTGGTGGAAGTAACTTTGGAGGCTCATTATTCCCATTCTTAAAAGAAAAAATTAAAGGAAACACTGACACTGAATTTATAGCAGTTGAACCTTCTGCATGTCCTACCTTAACTCAAGGAGAATATTCCTATGACTTTGGTGATAATATGGGTTTCACTCCTCTTTTAAAAATGTATACTTTAGGACATAATTTTGTTGCACCTTCAGTACATGCTGGTGGACTTAGGTACCATGGTATGAATACACAAATATCTCTTTTAACTCATGAAGGTTATATTAATCCTGTAACAGTTCATCAAGAAGATATATTTAGGGCAGGTCAATTATTTGCTAATTGTGAAGGTGTTATTCCAGCACCTGAAACATGTCATGCTATTAAAGCAACAATTGACCAGGCTCTTAAATGTAAAGAAACTGATGAGGAAAAAACTATTGTTGTTAATTTCTCAGGTCATGGTTTAATGGACCTTAAAGGTTATGAAACTTTCATAGCTGGTGAATTGGAGAATGCTAAATAATCTCCATTTTTTTTAATTTTTTATTTTTGATTATTTAAGCCTTTTTTATAATTTTAGATGAAATTTTTTATAATTATTTTATTTTCATCTTTTTTTTTTATTAAATTCAATTTATATTGGGGGTTTTTTTATCTTTTTTAAGATGTATTTATAAAATTCATCAATACTCATTTTTTAATTTATCTTTTATTTCATCTAGAATAGCCTTATGCATTCTTTTTGAAAATTCAGCTTTATCGTTTTTATTTAACACATCTAAATAACCTTGTGAAACTAGATTAAATGCAAATGGTGTGGGTATAACTGTATTTATAGTTTTAAGTTCAATATCACCATTTTCAACAGCTTTTATAACTTCAAGTGCATTATTCATATCCATATAATCTTCACTTGATTCTCTTCTTGCTTCTTTAAGTATAGGAAAATTCTTATCCATTTCCTGAACATATTTAAGTAATATTTTAGCTCTGACCTGTTGTACTCCAACGGATTTACTTTCCCCTTTGTAATTTCGTATAGTCATTAAACTTCGTCCAGCACAATCTCTAAAACGATGAGCTAAAATTTCAGTTTTTTCTAGGGATTTAAGTAAAATATTTTCAAAATTTTCACTATTAAGTTTTTTAAATGATTCTAGACCTCCAATTTTCCCATCATCAGCACTTAAATAAAAACCATTATCTGATATAGATATTGTTATGTTTGTATTGTATAATGTAGAAGCAATATAAGCTACTGCACGAGATAATGCATCATTTACCTGTCTACCAAATAGACTATGAAATATTACAAAACGTTTTCCACCATATCCTTTGTAATATTCAATTAATATTTTTTTATAGGAAGGTATTTGAGCATATAGGTATTGTTCATTAAAATATTCATATATGGAATTAGCTGCAAAACCATCTACATAAAGATAGTTGTTAATATATTCTAAAACATCTTCCTTTCCAGAACTATATCTAAATTTTAATTCCATATTTGCCCTAAATTTTTGTATATCTAGAGCTAAATCATAGTTAAGAGGTAATTGTCCTGAAAACCATCTTGGGATTGTTGGTGGGCCACTTGCAGGTGATACAAATGCAACTGTTCCTTTTGAATATTTATATCTAAATGTTCCTCCTCCTAGAACAAAGGTATCTCCACTTTTAAGCTGGTCTAGGAAATTGTCTTCTATTTTTCCAACAACTTCTCCATCACATTTAACAAGGATTCCTGATCTGTCTGGTATAGTTCCAATATTGGTAGAGTATAAAACCCTTGCCATTTTTCCACGTTTATTAAAGGTATTATTCTTATAATCAATCCATATTTTAGGATAAATATATCTCTCTTCAAGAGCAGTGTATTCTCCTGCAAGATAACTTAAAACATCTTCATAATCATCTCGTGATAGATTTTTATAACAATAACTTTTACGTATAATATCATAGGTAAAATCTATATCTTGAGGATTTTCAATAGACATTCCATATAAATGCTGGGCTAAAACGTCTAAACAATCACATGGAATATGTATTCTATCAATTTTACCTTCAATTGCATCTTTTAAAAGTACACTACATTCAATTAAATCGTCACGGTTTGTTACAATTATTCTTCCTTTTGATTTTTCATGTAATCTGTGACCACTTCTACCAATTCTCTGTAGTCCTCGTGAAACAGATTTAGGAGAATTGATTAAAATTACAAGGTCTACATATCCTATATCAATTCCTAACTCTAATGATGTACTTGATACAACTGCTTTTAATTTTCCAATTTTAAGATTATTCTCACATTCTAATCGCATTTCCTTTGAAAGTGAGGAATGGTGTGCCATAATATTGTTTTCAGTATAATGTTGGGGGAAGTGTTTTTTAAGATTATATACAAAACTTTCTGTTCCACTACGAGTATTTGTAAAAATAAGTGTAGTGTTATGGCTTTGTATCAGGTCATCTACAATTTCATACATTCCCATACGTGTATCTTCACTATCTGCAATAACAATATCACTAACAGGACTTATTACCTTTAGGTCTAATTCTTTTTGGTAATCTATATTTACAATTTTACAGTTTCGCTCTACTCCATATTCATTACCTACGAGAAATCGGGCAACTTCAATTATTGGTGAAACGGTGGCAGATAATCCAATTCGTACAAATCCTCCAACTAATGCATTTAATCTTTCAAGAGATAGTGAAAGATGTGTTCCTCTTTTATTATTCGCAAGGGAGTGTATTTCATCAATTATTACATATTTAACATTAGCTAATTTTTCTCTAAATTTTGGAGCAACAAGAAGTATAGCTAATGTTTCAGGTGTTGTAATAAGAATATGGGGCGGTTTTTTAAGCATTTTTTGACGTTGATAGTTAGTAGTGTCTCCTGTTCTAACAGCTTTTCTAATGTTTAAATCTTTTTTTGCATTTTTTTCAATCTCTTTTAATGGGGTGTCAAGATTTCTTTCTATATCATTGTCTAATGCTTTTAGGGGAGATATGTATATACAGTATACTTTATCCTCGAGTTGGTCTTTTTCACTTAAACTGCATAATTCAGAGATTATAGATAAAAATGCAGTTAAGGTTTTTCCACTTCCAGTTGGTGATGAGATAAGAATATTATTTTGTTTATGAATTTCAGGTATGGACATTTTCTGTGATGGTGTAAAATCATCAAACTTATCAATAAACCATTGTTTAACCCATGGGTGAAGAATATTAAATATTTCTTCTTTAGCATATTCTTTTTTTTGTTTTTTTATCATTTTATCCTTATTTATATTTGAAATCCTATTTTCAATAGATTTTTACTTTAATTTTTATTATTTTTCTAAATTTTTTATTTTAGTTTTAGAAATTATTTTATATATTTTAACTCTAATATTAATATATTAGAATTTATAAGAAGGTTTTTTTTTCATGACATTTAATTTACCAAATCCTAATTGGAAATCCCAAACATTATTGATTTTAATTTTAACATCTTTAGTTCAGTTATCAGCGGCTTATATTACAAATGTTATCACTGTTTTGTTACCAGATATATCTAATGATTTGAATATTCCATTAAATCTTTTAAACTGGATTTCTTTAATATTTTTAATGTCTATTATTTCAGTAGGTATACCTTTAAATAGATGTATTAAGCAATGGGGTGTTAAAAGATGTATAAAATTTTCAATTTTTGGTTTGATGATAGGTTTGATATTATTTTCAATATCCCCTATTATAGAATTCCTTCTTATATTTCGTATAATGCAGGGAGTTACTATAGCAGTAATGTGTATTAGTATTTATATGATTATTATTTTAGGAATACCTGACGAACACATTGGAAAAACCTTAGGGATTGTAGGAGCATGCGGATATATTGGAACTATGATTGCTCCTTCTATTGCAGGTTTTATATCTTATTATTTATCTTGGAGATATGCATTTCTCATAATAGTTCCTATTTTAGTATTTGAATTAATCTTAATTTATTTAATTAAGGATGAATGGTCAACCGATAAGAAAGCTCTGGATATTAAAGGTTCATTAATTTATGTAATTATGATTATTTTTATAGTATTTGGACTTTCAGAGATTGATAATGGAATATTACCTTTAATAATAGGTTTGTCTCTTTTAATATTATTTATCTATTATGAAAGAAATATTAAGAATCCTTTTTATAATTTAAAGCTTTTGCATAATCTTAAATATGTTATTGGTAACATTGGGGCA
Organism: uncultured Methanobrevibacter sp.; assembly: GCA_900314605.1. Lineage (GTDB taxonomy): Archaea > Methanobacteriota > Methanobacteria > Methanobacteriales > Methanobacteriaceae > Methanarmilla. The sequence continues at coordinate 5,503 of OMVX01000022.1, forward strand.
ATGTCAACTAATTTTATAATATTTATTGCTACTTATACTTTAAATTTATATTTACAGGTTATTTTAGGATTAGATACTAGGTTTGTAGGGTTATTATTATTTATAACTCCTATTGTAATGGTATTTGTTGCACCTTTCTCAGGTAAACTTTCAGATAAACATGACCCTAATATTATTTCTGCTATAGCTTTGGTTATTATAGGTATTAGTTTAGTTATTTTGCTATTATTAGATTACCTTCCATTTTATATGATTATAGTGGCACTTATAATACAAGGTTTAGGTTATGGATTATTTTCATCACCTAATAATAAAAATGTTCTCACATCCGTATCAGTTGAAGATTTATCTGACGCTTCAGCTCTTTTATCCTCTGGAAAAGATATAGGTAAACTCTTAAGTCTAAGTATTTTCAATATTTTTTGTGAGTTAATACTAAAAAATGAGAATATGAAAAGTGATATTGTGGGTTTATCTTATTCTATTAAATTAATGATGATTGTATGTATTATACTTTTAATCTTTTGTCTAATTTCTACAATTATTTCCAAATTCAAGTTTAAAAATGAAGAAAATCCTAAAGTTGTTGCATTAATAATAAAATATTTCCAAAGACCACTAAAAGAACTTTTACATTTTAATTTTAAATAATATTTTAATTTTTTCTTGAATATATCTACATGTCCTAGATGATTTGGATTTACTTATAAAACTATATTTATTATATGAAATATACACTTACACATTATTAAATAAATTCTAAAACATATGATTAGAAGAGAACTAGCATTAAAATAATTAAACATAAATTTTTTAAAAAAATAGAATGATGGAAAATATAATTAAAAATTATTTCCATTTATTTTAAAACTTTTAAAACACCCTTTTTTGTAGCTTTATTATATGTTTTAGTAGTTTTATAAGTTACAATAAACCTATAAGTACCTTTTTTATTAAGTTTACAAGCCTTTATATTAGCATAATTAAGAGTAAGTAAAGCCAAACCTTTAACATTAGTTTTAACTTTATATGTTTTCTTATTGTTAATCTTAAAGTAAAGTACTTGGTTTTTAATTGGTTTATTTTTACTGTTTTTTAATGTGGCAGTTAATTGCATAGTTCTAGCAGTGCTTTTATAAGCCTTTTTAACTGATTTTACATTAATTAACTTGGTATTTTCTTTATTTATTTTAATTTTTGCAGTTGCCTTAGATCCATTATGATTTTTGTCTCCTGCAAAGCTTACTAAAAGGTTATATGTACCTGCACCAATATTTTTTAATGTTGTTGCTTTTATATTGATTTTTGCAGTACCTGAACTATCAGTTTTAGCAGACCCTATTTTTTTACCCTTTAATGTAAATGAAACAATGGCACCAGAAACTTTTGTATTTACAGTAGCTTTATATTGTCCTCCGTAATTTGCTATGAATTTAGCTGCAGGTGCTTTAATCGTGGTAGCTTGTTTATTTACTGTAAAATTAACTGTTTTAACACAAGGATTATAATAAGCTGACCCATTGTAGGTAACATTTAATTCATAATAACCTGCATCTAGGCCACTAATATTAATTACACCTTCACCATGTGTTAAATTACATATAAATGTTTTATTATTTACAATAACATAAACTACACTATCATCACAGCTTGTTTGAACATTAATTAAAACATTTTCACCGTAAACAATATCCTCTCCACTAACATCAATAGTAGAGTTCATTTTATAAACAGTGAAATTAATTAATATTGTTGTTTTATTATAATTTTTTGTTTCTTTATAAGTAAGATTTAATTCATAGAAATCAGGATCTAAACCAGGAATACTTATTATTCCTTCGTTTTCAGTTATATTACAACTGTAGGTTGTTTTATTTATTACAACATATGCTACACTATCTTCAGCTGTAGTGGTAATATTAATTATTATATCATTACCATAAACAACATCCTTTATATCTGCGGTTATATTAGCCTTTGCCTTTGTAACAGTTAAACTATACGGGGTATTAAATTTATAATAATTATCAGTTCCATTATAAATTACATCTAAATTATAAAGGCCTGCTTCTAAATTACTAATATTAATGATAGCAGTACCTTGATTAACATTAACTGCATAAGTTTTATTATTTACAATGATATAAATAATACCTTCACTTACAATTCCATTATTAGATTATACACTAATATTTAAAAAAGCAGTATACCCATAAATGAAATTTATAGCACTTATATTCATGTATATGAACTTAATAAAAATAATTAAATTTAAGATTTTTTTTTTAAAAATTAATGTAAAAATAGAAAAAAATTGATTTTTCTAAAAATTTTTCAAAAATCAAATAGGATTTCTACAAAGTCATTTTATTAATATTTTTATCATCGACTATTTATCTAATTTTTGCTTTTTTTCTCTTTTTTTCTTATTTTCATTGATTTAATTTATAATAGCTCTTTAATTTTTGCTTTTACGTCCTCTAAGCTTTCAGTTGGTTCGAATCTTCTAACAACATTACCTTCTCGGTCAACTAGAAATTTTGTAAAGTTCCATTTAATATTATCATTGTCTTTATAATGTCTATCTGTCATTTTCACAACAAATTTTAGTTTTCTAGCACCTTTACCAGTAATATCTACAAAAGGTTGTTGCTGTTTAAGATATGTATATAATGGGTCTTCGTTTTCACCATTTACATCAATCTTTTCAAAAATAGGGTATTGAACAAGGAATGTTGCCCTACATGTTTCAGCAATTTCCTCTCCAGTTCCTGGTGCTTGTTTATTAAACTGGTTACATGGAAAATCAAGAATAGTAAATCCTTCATCTTTAAATTCATTATAAATTTCGGTTAATTCATTGTATTGTGGTGTAAATCCACATTTAATAGCAGAATTAACTATTAATAAGACTTGTCCTTTATACTCATTTAATGAAACTATTTCTCCTTTAATGTTTTTCACTTCAAAATCATAAATTGACATCTTTTCACCATATTTAATCAATTTTATCTAAAAATAATTTAATATTAGAATACAATTCTAGTAAATATACCTAATATTTAATACACTACTTTATTTATTCTAAAAAGATTTTTAATTTATCTTGATATTTGTCTTGTTTAACTTCTTTTGTAGTAAGAGCTAATTTTTTTATTGGTTCTTTTCCTACAAAGTCTTCTAACTGTTTAAAAGTCCCATCAAATCCAGTACCTCCAGCAGTTACAAAGAATTTTACCTCGTTAAAACTATTTTCATTTTCTTTTATATAGGAAATCATAGGATTTGCTGATTTACCTGCCCATACAGGAACTCCTAAATAAACCATATCATAATCTGCAGGGTTATAGTTTAATGCTTCTAATTCAATAATTTTTGCTTTTATAGCATCTTTTCCTCCACGGATGTATCCTATTTTTCCATCATAATTTACTTTTGGTTTAATTTCTTCTATATCACAGTTTAATTCTTTTGTAATTTCTTCTGCAATTTTTTTTGTAACATTTGTTCTTGAATAATATGCAACTAAAATCTTCATCATATCACATTCTTTTTAAAAATTCATATTTAATAAATTACTTAACATTATATAATTTTTTAAACTATACAATATCACTAATACTTCTATCAATTATTATACTAATTTTATAATCTTTAAAGACATTTAGTAGTTCATTAATCAGGTTTTCTTTATATTCATTTATATCTTCAACATCAAAATCTACAACAATATCAAAATGAATATAATTAGATTCCTTATCAACATAAACACCATGGACTTGATGTATATTCTTTTTACTTAAACAAATTTCACTTAATGAACTAATTATTTCCTGTGTCTCAGGATCTTTAGAGTTTGTAGCATATATTCCTATTGTTAGAAATATCCCATATTTTTTTAAAATTTCTCCCTGGATTTCTCTTGAAAGCTTATATATCTCTTTTCCACTTAAACTTTCATCAACTCCAATATGTATACTTCCAATATAATTTTCCGGTCCATAATTATTTAAAACAAGATCATATGCTCCCTGAACTTTATCAAATTTTTCAACATCTTTATGAATATTTTCACTTAACTCCTCATTAACTCTTTTACCTAATATTTCACTTAAGGAATCAAGTATCATTTCTATACCTGCTTTTATAATAACAATACCAATTATTGCTCCCAGTATTCCATCTAAATTAATATGGAATAAGATGAATATTACTGCAGATATGAGTGTAGCAGTTGTAACTATAGCATCAAAACTTGCATCTTTACCACTATTAATTAAACTTTCAGAATTATTCTCTTCCCCTTTTTTAACTGTATATCTTCCAAGTAAAAGTTTCACTATAATTGCAACAATCATTATTACAAATGCTATTAGAGAGTAACTTACATTTGTTGGACTAATAATTTTATGTACAGATTCTATAAATGATTCAACACCTGCTGTAATAATTATTGCAGCTATAATTAGTGCTGTAAAATATTCTATTCTACCATATCCATATGGATGTTTACGATTAGGTGGTTTAGATGATAAATACATTCCGATTATGGTGATAACACTGCTTAATGCATCACTTAAGTTGTTTACTCCATCTAAAACAATTGCTATACTTCCACTTACAGTTCCTACAAATATTTTAAATAGGGTAAGTATTATATTTGCAATTATCCCAATAATACTTGTTTTAATAATATTTTCTTCTCTAGAAGTTCCATCTAACATTTTTTATCCTCAGTTTAACAGATTTGAAATCTTATTTTTTTTTATTCTGAATTATATTCATATAATTAATTTTTTTCATATAATCAATATTTTATTTATAATAATTATAATTTTTTTTATTAAAAGATATATAAAAATAATTTTTTTTTATATTATTTCCTATTTTTACTATAATTTTCTAATTATTTTTATTTTTTTTATTTTAATCAGTATAAACTGTAGTTTATATGTTTATTTTTATTTATAATCTAAACAGGATTTTTCATTTTTTTTTAGTATTTTTTTAATATAAGAAAACTAATATAATAAGAAAACAAAATATTTATGTGATACTATTAACTTTTAATAATGATTAATAGATTATTTTAATTAGATTAAAGAGTTTATAATTATATTTTATAGGACCATATTTTATAGAATTATATTTTATAGAATTATAGGTTATTTTAAATTATTTTTTATAATAAGCGAGGAATAATTATGGCTAAATATAGTTTTGATGAGGCAATTTTAAAACTTAATGATGATGATGTTCAAGTAAGAAAAGATGCAATTAAAAGTTTAGAAGGTGTTACCGATGAATCTGCAATTGACCCTTTAATTGAAGCTACTACTGATGAAAATGCTAATGTAAGATTTGGTGCAGCACAAATTCTAGGAACTATGGGAGATATTGCTATTGATAAATTAATTGAAAAATTTAATGTTTCAACTGGTCAGGATAAACGTTTTCTAACTTTTGCTCTTAAGGAAACATATAGTGAAAAGACTATTGACGTGCTTGTAAGTGCTGTAGAGGATGAAGATTTCGGTGTTAGAAAAACTGCAATTAGAGGATTAGGTTCACTTCAAGCTAGAGATCATATGGATGCTATAGCAAAAGGTTTAGAAGATGAGGATTGGGGTGTAAGATTATATGCTATTTATGCATTAGGTGATTTGGCAACTCCTGAGTCTATTTCACTTATTAAAGAGGCAAGACGTAAAGAAAAAGATAAAGACTTTAAAAAATCATGTAATAAAACAATTAAAAAAGCAGAAAAAATGATGAAATCTGGTGCAAAACCAACTCATTCTAAAGCAAAACCTATGAAGGATATTAAAGCATTAGAAAAAATAGATCCTGAAGCAGCTGTAAAAGAATATGTAATCCATGCTAAAGAAGGAGCTAAAAGTCCAGAACCATATAAAAGAGCAGCTATTCTCTATAGGAAATTAAATATGCATGATGATGAGGTAAATATTTTAAACTTAGCTATTGAAAATTTATCTAAATTAAATCCTGGTAAAGAAGAATGGTTTATTAAAAGATTAGATAAATTAACCTCTTAATTTAATAGTTATCTTCTTGTTTTTTTATATACTTCTTTTATTTATCTAATTTTTTTATTTTCTAATTCCATATAATTTTTTTTTTTAGATAATATTTATAAGATTATTTTTCGATTATATTATACAAATCATCACGTCTATTTTTTAAAACAGGTATTTCTTCTCGTACTTTATTTATTTTATCTAAATCAATATCAACAATTTTTAACTCTTCATCAAATCCACATTCTGCTATTATATCTCCCCATGGACTTGCAACTAATGAATGACCATATGCATGATAGTTGGATTTTTTATTTAATGCAGGTGCAACTCCTATTGTATAAACCTGATTGTCCAGTGCTCTTGATTTAAATAGCGTTTCCCAATGTGCAGGTCCTGTTGTAAGATTAAAAGCTCCAGGATATATTAGAATTTCTGCACCATTAAGTGTTAATATACGTGAAAGTTCTACAAAACGTAAATCATAACATATTCCCATACCTATTTTTCCATAAGGTGTATCTGCAATATTAAAACTGTCACCTGAGCTTAATGTATCTGATTCTTTAAAAGAGATTTTACCTGGAACATCAATATCAAACAAATGGACCTTTTTATGATTTTTTATAATTTCTCCTTTATTGTTAAAAAAGAAACTACTGTTATATATTTTACCATCAATCTCTTCTGGAATAGAGCCTGCTAGAATATAAATATCTAAGTCTTTTGCAAGTTTGCTCATTGTATTAAGACTTGAACTATTTTCTTTATTTTCACAGTATTCTATAAATTTTTCATTTTCATAGGGACAGTTAAACATTTCAGGTAAAACTGCAATATCTGCACCTTCACTTGAGGCTTTTTTAATCATTGATGATGCTTTTTTAAGGTTTTCCTCTTTATTGTCAACTACATTCATTTGGCATAAAGCTATTTTAACATGATTCATTTTAACCCCACATAGATTTTATTTTTATTATTTGATTATTTTATTAAATAAGATATATTATTATTCAATTTAATTAATCATAATACTTTTTGTATTGTTTTTTAAATTTAAAATATTTAATCTATTTATTATATTTTTTAATTAATTAAGACCATAATTTTATTTTTAAAAAACTTTTATTAATTAATAAGTAACATATAATTTTATATTAAAAATTATTAATAATTTATTTTATTAAAAATATTAAGGTTATGAATTATTATGGTTGATGGAGATTTCACTATTAAAGCTAATAATCCTGATTATGTTATATATAAATTAGGGGACTGGAAAAATAATTATGAATTAAATCTTGTTGGGATTTCTAATGAGATTCCAGTTACAAATGTTACATGTCATCATGTATTAAATAATATGGAACAGATAAGAAAATCTGAATTTGAAATTGAAGGAGAAACTGTTAATGGTTTGGTTGCACTTCCAAGACAATTGAGTTTAGATTTACAAAAAAGACCTCTTAATGATTTAATCGCTCAAGAGGAAGCTGAATACAATAATATTATTGATGAGATTAATAATTTAGAATTATTAGATGATGATGAGGATATTGATTTAACTGGGGATGAGTATTTAATCTATAAACTTATGGTTGAAAAGCACAGTATTACTACATCAAAGCCTGCAAATCAATATACATTAAACCATCATATGGAAGAGCTTAAAAAATTAGATGAAAAATCAAATCAATTAGATAATATTTAATTTAGTTCTTTAATTTAATTTATTAAAATTCTATTAATTATAAGAAAATATTTATTTTATAAAACAAAATATAGTCGAATAGTTAAATAATAAATCTCATGAAATTAGATTTTTTTTAATTTATCCTTTGATGTTTGTTAAGGTGATAAATCATGAAAACCATTTTAATTGCTGGTGGAGCAGGATTTATTGGTATTAATTTATGTAAAAGATTTCTTAATGAAGGAAATAGAATAATTTGTGTTGATAATTTTTATACGAGTAATAAAAGAAACCTTGAAATATTTTCATCTGAAAATTTTAAATTAATAGAACATGATATTATTACTCCATTTGATATTGATGAGGATATTGATGAAATTTATAATTTAGCTAGTCCTACTAGTCCTTTTACTTATCAATCAAATCCTTTACAAACAATTAAGACAAATGTTCACGGTGTTTTTAATTTGTTAGATTTAGCTGTTAAATATGATGCTAAATTTTTACAGTCAAGTACTAGTGAAGTTTATGGGGAACCTTTAGAACATCCTCAAAAAGAATCATATTGGGGTAATGTAAATCCTAATGGTATTAGATCTTGTTATGATGAAAGTAAAAGATGTGCTGAATCTATTTGTTTAAATTATCATAGGGAATATGGTATTAATCTAAAAATTGCTAGAATTTTTAATACTTATGGTCCTTATATGGATATTTTAGATGGGAGAGTAGTTACAAACTTTATTATTCAAGCTTTAAAAGGTGAAGATATAACTATTTATGGTGAAGGTCTCCAAACAAGAAGTTTCTGTTATATTGATGATTTATTAGATGGTTTAATAAAACTTATGGATACTGGAAATGAGTTTACAGGTCCTGTTAATTTAGGAAATACTATTGAATTTACTATTTCTGATTTGGCTAATAAAATTCTAGAAAAAATTGATTCAAACTCAAAAATTATCTATCTTCCTCAAGCTCAAGATGATCCAACTCAAAGAAAACCAGATATTTCACTTGCAAAAGAAAAATTGAGTTGGCAACCAAAAGTAATGTTAGATGAAGGATTAGATAATACAATACCTTATTATAGGGATTTAATTAATTCACTTTAATTATATCGTTCACTTTCAATTTTAAGGGTTTATGCTTGAATCAGCATAATATTTTTTATTATATTGTATATTGAGAATGATTATATATTTAAAAAGGAAATATTATTATAAAAATTTTATAATTCTTATTTAATTAATTAATTTTGTTTATTTTTTATATGAAAATACAGGTGTTTTTATGGATTATGATTATTTGATTGTTGGTTCCGGTCTTTTCGCTTCTGTTTTTGCACGTGAAATGACTGATTTAGGTAAAAAATGTTTAGTTCTTGAGAAAAGAGGTCATATTGGTGGAAATATTTACACAGAACCTGTTGAAGGTATTAATGTTCATAAATATGGAGTTCATATATTACATACTGATAATAAAGTGGTATGGGATTATGTAAATAAATATGCTAATTTTATACCTTTTACACATGCACCAATTGCAAACTATAAAGGAGAATTATTTAATCTTCCTTTTAATATGAATACTTTTCATCAGATGTGGGGGGTAATTACTCCACAGGAAGCATATGAGACTATTGAACAACAGAAAAAAGAAGAGGGTATATCTAATCCTCAAAATTTAGAAGAGCAGGCTATAAGTCTTGTTGGAAGGGATATTTATGAAAAACTTGTAAAAGGATACACAGAAAAACAATGGGATAGAGAATGTAAGGACCTTCCTCCATTTATTATTAAAAGATTACCTGTTAGATTTACATATGATAATAATTATTTTCACGGTTTATATCAGGGTATACCTGTGGGGGGATATACTCCATTTATTGAAAATCTATTAAAGGGCTGTGATGTTAAAGTAAATACTGATTTTTTTACAGATAAGGATAAATGGTTAAATTCTGCTTCTAAAGTATTATTTACTGGAATGATAGATGAATATTATGATTACTGTTATGGCGAACTTGAATACAGATCATTAGAATTTAAAAATGAAACATTAGATACTGATAATTATCAGGGTACTGCTGTAATGAATTTTACTGATAGGGATACTCCTTTTACACGTATTATAGAGCATAAGCATTTGGAATTTGCTAATTCTGATAAGACTATTATTACTCGTGAATATCCTAAAACATGGCATAAAGGTGAAGAAGCTTATTATCCCGTTAATGATGATAAAAATAATGATTTATATGAAAAATATAAACAATTAGCCAAAAAAGAAGATAAGGTTATATTTGGTGGCCGTCTTGGTATGTATAAATATTTTGATATGGATCAAGTTATTGAAGAGGCATTAAATTTGGTCAAATCAGAGTTAAATTAGTATTATCTAAAATAATTACTTTTAATTAATTTTTATTTTTCTAAATTAGTCGTTAGTATTAGATGAACAAGTAACAATAGTATTAAAAAAAGCATATATAAAAAGTTTTAAAAAAGAAAAAATGGTTTAATATTATGCATCTGCATATAATAAACCAGTAGCTCTAAATATAAATATGAGTATAAAAGGCATTCCAATAAAACTACCTATAAGTACACCAATATATGGTATAAGTCCAATTAGCCCGACAACAATTGACAATAGAAATGCAATTATATAAATTACAATCAATGTAACTATAACCTTTAGTAAGCCAACATTTGATATGTCCTTAATTATTTTTCTAAATCTTAGACCTTCAACTCCACTTCCGGTTTTTGCAAATCTTACCATTCCTGCAACGGATAATAATGAAAATATTATAAATAAGATAATTCCAACAATTAAAGTAACGGTTAATGCATTGGTGAATGTGTTTATTGTTGATTGTGGAATTGCTGCTGTTATAGCGGTTAAATTATTTGCACCATTAACTATAGCATTAATACTAGTATGAGCAATTTTAGTAAATGAGGAAAACAGTCCGCTTGCTGAAGCAACAATAATAACAAGGATTGCAGGTATGAAGAAATATATTATATCTAAAATCAATGCTTTAAATCCATTGACAAATTGTTTTACATAATCAAAATCAGGAAGTGTATTTCCACGTTCTGTTCCAGATTTAACCACATCAACTAAGTATCCTAACACTATAATTGAAATGATTAATGTTACAATGGTTAAAATAAGGGTTAATGTATTATTTTTAATACCATATGATGGCAAAATTGTTGATAAGCTCATTAAAATAATTAAAACACAGAATATTAAAAATTTTCGAGTATCGCTAATAGGATATTTAATAGCATCCATTATAATTTCACGTAAATTCATTTTTATCACATAACTTAACTCTTGATGGATATATATTTTTAGATAATAATATTTAAAATTTAAAGTATCTAATTATAGAATACTATTAACAGATAAACTTACTATTATATAATGAAATTTCCATTAATATTATTATATATGAAGGATAATAACTTTTAATATAGAGGCATAATATGAACAAAAAAATTCTAACATTAATCCTTGTTGTATTAGTTTCCTTTTCTTTTTTAAGCATAGTTGTAGCGGACAATCTTGTCCATAATGATAATAATACTACACATCATAACAAAACAATCCACAATAATACAAAAATCCAGAACAATACAACCGATAAAAACAAAACTGATGATAAACCTAAGCGCTATGTTGTAGCTAAAGGAAAGGGAAATAATATTAAATTTAGTGATGGTTATAGAGGATTTATACTTGACTATTCAAAATCTCCTGCAAAGTCAGGAGACATATTCCAACAGGTCTCTACATCAAAGGTTAGTGATGCAAATACACTGAAGCTTGCTATTATTGAATGTTACAAATTGGATTCAACAAATCAGATTGAAGATATTATGGAAGATTTTGTAACAACAGGTTCTTCTGATACTCCTGTTGGTAAAGCAGTTGCAGCTTCACATCAAATGGTAAGTAACCATGAAGTTGTTAAAATAAACAACCATACCGAAGCTGTTTTTGATTTTGAAGCTTTAAAGTCAGTATCTGGTAATGAATCAGATTATTTTGCATATACTGTATCATTTAGAGCTATCACTGAAGATAAAAATGACACAAATCAAACCAATAATTTAACTAATGAAACAAATACAACGAATATTACAAATATAACTCATTCAACCGATAATAAAACAAATGCTACTCTCCCAACTAATTCAAATAATGATTATTGGGATTTACTTTATAATGCACTTTATAACTCATGGAAGCCTCTTATTGGCACATTAATTAGTGATTTTTTAATATTTGTCAATGCTATGGAACAATTGGCATATATGTTTAATGCATTAATTTTAGAAATTCAGTATTTTATAGATTCTCTTTTAAGACTTTTAGTGATGCTTGGATCTATATGGCAAGTACTTGAAGGTCTTTTAAAATTAATTGAATCCATATTGAATTTTATTATAGGGCTTATCTCTGCAATTATTGCATTTATACAGCAACTTTTAGCATGGCTGATTAGCTTCATACAGTTCCTTATAGATTTAATAAATCAACTTTTAGCATTTATTCAGGGGCTTATTGACTTCTTAAAATCAGCTTATAATTACTTGATGAAAGCTTTCCAAGGTGCACTGATTATAATAATTGCATTTGTGATTTTTACAGTTGGAGCATTTATTTATAAAAGAATAAGATAATATTCATCTTATTCACTTCTTTTTTTTTATTTTCTATTAAATTTAGCTTATTAATTTTTCACTAATTCTTTAAAACAGTTTAATATAGTTTTTCTGACCCTTATTTTACAAAAATTTTATCAAAAAAAAAATGATATATTGACATATTAATATTTTCTTTAAAATCATATACAATTATTAAAATAGGTTCTAGATATAATATAAATCAAAAAACAATATTTTATTAAAAATAGTTATAGTTATTATTAAATAAAATTAATCAAATTTAGTCTAGGAAATTTATTAATTAAAAATTCGCCATTTTTACCTTCAAATACTTTTAAAATAAAATAAATAATAATATTAATAAAATATATGGATATTTTTTCTTCAAATTAAGAGTTCTAAGAGTTAAATAGAAATAGATTTGAATCACATTACAATTTTTGACTTAATCATACAATTGATCATGATTAAAAAAAATATAATAAGGAATATTTTTAAAAGGATTCTAAAATAATCTGATGGATTATTTAGGATTATACTACTTTTAAATCTTCCTTATGAGCTTTGAATCTTCTAAATAATGTATTTATTATTAATACATTTACAATTCCTGCTAAAAATTGGGCAATCGTTATACTAATTAGTACAGAGATACCATATGGAATTTCAACTCTTATTATACTTATTAAACCTATTTCAAAAGCTATAGTCAAAATTGTAAGTGCAAGTGAATAATAACTTTTTCCAAAACCATCTAACATTTTTGATGAAATCATACTTAAAGGAACACTTAAAAGGATTATTACTCCAGCCATTGAAATTGCTGTTACAGAAGCATTCATATTTATTATTTTAAAAGTCTGGAATATATTATATCTAAAGTATATGAAAACAATAGATATTATAAAAGAGTATACTAAAGCTATTTTTAAAACATACTTATACATCTCTTTTAAATTGTCTATATCTTTAGCTCCAAATAAATGTCCAGTAACACTCATTAATCCTCTACCAAATCCTTTAACAGGGGCCATTAATAAATCTTTTATTTTACTTGATGTTGCATAAAGTAATATCCCCTTTGGACCTAATTCTTGAGTTAGTACTCCATTAATAAATGTTGCTGAAATACACCATACTGCATTGTCAAAGAAATTAGGTATAGCAACTTTTAAAATTTCGAAAAATATTTTAGGTTTTACTTTGAAAAATTTTAAACTTAAAGGTATCTTGGTTCTTTTAGAAGCATACCAATAGACCATTGCTACAACACATATTACAGAAGATAATATTGTTGCATATGCTGCTCCAATCACTCCTAAGTTAAATGTGTAAATAAAAATCGGATCTAAAGCCATGTTTAAAAGATTGGAACCTATCATTAATGCTGTAGGAGTTCTTGAATCTCCTTCTGCTTGAAGTGTTTCAGAAAAGTAGTTACTTAATAAAAATGTTAATGAACAAATAAATAATGGAGTACAATATGTTAGCACTAATCCAATATTATGGGTAATTTTCATCATTTGAAGAATGTTTACTAAACCTAATGTGGACACTAAACATAAAATCCACACAACACCTACAACAATTAATCCATGTACTATTGAATTATAAGAACCTTCATAATTATTAGTTCCAATATATCTGGACATTATTGAATTTGCACCTTGACCTATTGAATCTCCAAAGGAACAAATCAATGTAAATAATGGTGTAGAAACACTAACTGCATAAAGAGCTTCTTTAGATAATGATGCTACCCAATACATATCTATAAGACCATAAATCGCATCAAAAAGTACAAAACCTAAGATTGGAATAGATAATTTCCAAAATGCTTTTTTTGGTAACGATACTAAATCAATTTTTTCATACATAATATCTTTATATTAATTTTGTTAATATATATATATATATATATATTGTGGAAATTTGCTACTTCCAATTTAAAATTTAAGTATTATTCATTAAACTTTTTTTTTGATATTAATATTTAATTTTAAGTTTATATCCTTTTTTTTTTTTAATTGTATTTTATTTATTTTTATCTGTTTTAAGAATACCAATGACATATTTAATTTTTTTTTTTTTTATAAGTAATGTAATAGTTTAAATAGTTAATAGCATGTTTTTGTGGTTTTATAGTTCTGTTTTTAGCTTATAAGTATTATTCTTTAAAAGCATCATTAAGAATATTTTTAAATATTTTTAATAATTCATTTGTTGCTTCTTTAAGCATCATATAATCCATAATTCCGGTTTTACCTCTATGAACAACATTACATCTAAGAGTGTAATAATAATTTATAGCATATTTAGGATTTTCATGATTAAAACAGTATTTCCTTAAATCTTCATTTGAATAAACACATTTACGGTTCTTCTTTTTAAATTCTTTTATACCATTTTTAAAGGCTTTTTCCTTTGCAAATTCATAATTATTTTCTCTTTTGGTTCTTTTATTATATTTCAAACTGGTAAACCTTTCAATTGCAGACCACAGTAACATATAATTCATTTGTATTTGGAAAAAATTTTCTATAGTCTCACAACTGTTTTCATTTGACTTTAAATTATTTTCTATTATTTCAATACCTTCCTTAAATAAAGGGTCATTTTTCCCATCAAAGTTGCTTCGTTCATTATAATCTATATCCATACTTCCGTTTTCAGGTTCCAACCCAATCAGTACATTTACTTCATTTCCATCTATTGTAATTGTCTGCCATTCATACAATTTATTGGACATAGTCTTATTAATAGTATTATATGCATCCTTATGATGTGAGTCTTTAAAAGTAATTAAAAATCCTTTTGTAGAATATTCTTCATTTTCATTATCTATTAATATTGGAACCCCATCTCTAAGTTTCATTTTATAATTTATTTCTATATTTTTATAGTATGATACATATTTTTTTATTTTAGAATATGCTATTTGTTCTGGTTTAAATATACTATAAGCAAAAAATGGTAAATTAGTATTAAGAGGATCTTTCAAAGTTCTATCATTATTGTTCCATTCAGGCATAAAATCACCAAAAAATATAGTATTGTATATTTATTTATAAATGATTTTAATATTTTTCTATAAAAAATCAAAACATTTATATACTATTAAAAACTCATACTTACTGTTCCAAGAATAAATTACACCAACTTTTTAGAACAAGCTTATTTTATATTAGCTTTTTTTAATTAAAAATATATGGAGACACCATCATGAAAATTCTTACATTAAAAAAACAAGATCATAACAATCCAGACTTAGATGAACTTTATAGAATGTTTTCTGATTTAGAAAATTTCTTCAATGAAGAAATAAATCTTAATGATGAAAATTGGAATAAAAATTTTAATATTATTCTCGATTTTCAGGACTCTGATGGGAGTTTTAAATTGGTAGATTCATTTAAAATCCCAAATGACTCATGTATCCAGCATTGCTACACTCCTACCTACATTTGTACTGGAATATTAATGAAAGCATTCTTAACTGATTCTTCAGCTTTCACTTCTAAGGAAAAAAAATGCTCTTTTAAATGGTCTTAAGAGATCATGTGCTATAAAGCTATGTGGTCATGGATATAATGCACTTAATGGGCAAATAAAAGCTTTGAATCTTTTTATTAAATCAGGTCTTAATGAATTTATGGATCTTTACTCTGACTTTTGTCCAGAATTTACTGAGATGATAAATAATATCCGATCTAATTTCTATAAAATGGAGATTGAAGGTAGATTCCTTGGGCCATGGAAAGAAAACTATGAAAAAGATATTAAGGCTATTAATGAATATTTTACTCATAGAAAAGTATTTGTTTATGGGACTCTTATGAGTGGAGAATTTAATCATAATTACCTTATAAATAGTACTTACTTATCTCAAGGAACTATTGAAGGTTATGATATGTACAATGTTGGTTTCTTCCCTGCTATCATTGAAGGAGATGACTTAATAATTGGTGAGTTATACCAAGTTCCAATAAAAGATTTATCTTCAATTGATAATCTTGAAGGGGAAGGAACTTTTTATCTTAAAAAATGTGAAACTGTTAGAGATGCAGAAGGAAAAACAAGTTTTGCTTATATTTATGTCTTTTTGGAGGATGTTTCAAATCTTGAAAGAATATCTGCATGGAATGAGGAATATGTATGGTATGTTTCTTATGGAAGTAATATGCTTAAAGAAAGATTCTTATGTTACATACGGGGAGGATCTTTTGAAGGTAGCAGGTACCGCCAACCATGTGAAGATACTTCACTACCTGTTGCAGTAAAACCTTTTAAGATTCCATATGACATGTACTTTGGAAATCGTTCCTATTCATGGGAAGAAGGAGGTGTTTCTTTTCTTGATACTTCTAAGAAAGGAAATGCACTGGGGGTAGCTTATCTTATAACTAAAAAACAATTCGAACATCTTGTCAAACAAGAAAATAGTGGTCGTCCTCCTAAAGAGGGTTATGGATGGTATGAAAATATCATTGACCTTGGAATGATGGATGGATTTAAAGTTAAAACAATAACTAATAATAATCTTCGCTCTTATAATCCTCCATGTGATACATATTCAGACATTTTACATGAGGGTATAAAAGAGAATTGGCCACACATATCTGATGAAGATATTGAAGATTATATTTATAATTGTATTAGGTAGTTATAAAACCTAATTTATTATTTATTTTAAGTTTTTGACTTTTAATTTTGAAATAATATACTATATTATTCAATTAATGTGCTATTTACCTTTTTTCTTTTTAATTTAATTTTTTTCAATTCTTCCATGGAAGATTTTAACAATCTAATGAAACATAATATAAATTCCAAGTATACATCCTACTATACATATAATAAGTTGTACATATCCATGTCTTCTTACCTTGCTGTTTGGTGAATTTATCATATAAAATGGTAAAAAGAATCCAACCAAACCTACAAATCCTATATTCATAAATGATTTTAAAAGAACAAGTGGTAGCCAACCCCATGATAATATTATGGAAGTTATATATCCAAAGATAATTATCTTATTTTCATCATTTCCCGAATATTGTCTATGATTAATTTCAAAACTATTATCTATATTATTCTCATTATATGATTTATTCTCTTGAGTTTTAGTATTAAATTGTTTTCCACAATAATTACAGTAATTAGCATAATCTTCATTAACCATTCCACAGTTAGTACATTTTTTCATATTATCATATTTTTGTTTTTATTAGCTAAAAAAACCATCTAATGTTACTTTTTTATCTTTTTTAAGTTCTTTTGGAGGTTCACATACTACAAATTCAATGCCCTCTTCATCAATCATGTCCTGAGCATCATTATCAATTTTAGGTGCAACAAGTATTCCACGAATCTTTTTCTTTTCAACACCCATTTCCTTTAAGCAGTCATTATCATCATAAGTTAAATCTTCAATATATCTTTTTATCTGTTTAACAGCACTAACACCTATTTTACGAGATTTTAATTCAAGTATCATAAGGTTATCATCACAGTCTTTTCCAAGAATATCTATAAAACCATGTTCTACACTATATTCTCTTGCAGTCGGTTTAAAACCTTCTTCAATAATATGGGGATTTTCCATAATCATATCTCCCATATCTTTTTCATATCCTGCCTGTTCTAATTCTTCATAATCTTCTACAACAGCATATGATCCAAGTGATAGTTTTTCAATTTCTACTTCTAATCTTTCCCTTGGTGTACGTCGGTTACTTTCCAGGTAAAGTTTACGATTTTTTATATATGCTTTTGTTCTGGATTTTGGTGGTTGCCAGTTTACTGGTTCAACTTTCTTATCTTGATGTATGAGAAAAGAACCATCTGGTTTTATAAGGATTAGTCTTTCTCCATATCCGAGTTGACTTAGTGCACGTCCTTCATATTCTACCTTACAATAAGCAAATAATGTAATCATTGCTTTTTTTCTAAGTCCTGCTTCAATTAATTCATATGATTCTTCTACATTTGCATTTTCAATAGTTTTGAAATTCATTATCTTAATTATCTAAGTATTCTTTAATAAATTTATTCATTATAGAAATTTATAATTTAAATTATGCTTAAAATTGATTAAGAAGATTAAAAATAGGTAAAGTAAAATTGAAACATTTAAATTATTATGGGAATAAATAGTTGGATTTGTAAATATTAAAAGATTATATCTGATCTTTAAAACAATATTGATTGATACTAAAAAAGATGATGAAGATAATGAACCAGTTTATATTATAATTAATTTATATAGGAATATAATTTTATTATTTAATTTAAAAAAGAAGTATTCTATTTTAGATTAAATAAGATTTTTTTAGACAACATCTGACGATTATAATTTTAAAAAAAAGAACAAAAGTATAAAGAGTTTTTATAAACTCTTAATATTAAAATATTTTTATTGTTTTACAGTAATTTTCACTTTTTTACTTACTTTATTGTAGTAATGGTTTGATGGGATTGTTATAACTCCTATATATGAACCTTTTTTCTTAAGGTTGCTTATTTTAAATATTCCTTGACCTTTGCTATTAGTTTTAGTAATATATGTTTTACCATGGACTTTTAAGCTTACTTTTGTGTTTTTGAGTGCTTTGTTTTTATTGTCTTTAAAGTATGCAGTGTATTTTTTGGTTTTTACTTTAAGTTTAAATATTGCTGATTTTGCTGTTATTTTTGGTTTAGCCTTTTTAACTGTAACTTTTACTGATGCAGTAGAACCATTAAAGATATCTGATCCTGCATAGGTGATTTTTGCATTATATGTTTTTGGTGTCAATGTACCGACATTGATTTTAAATTGACCATTATCATTGGTAGTATATTTTTTGCTATGACCTAAGTTCACTGTTATTTTTGCTTTTTTTATAGCTTTACCATTGGAGTCTTTTAATGTAATTATTAAATTTTTAGCTACATTATAAGTAGTGGTTATAGGCTTTACAGTAATTTTACTTGTTAATTTTTCTGCTGTGAATGTGGTTGAGTTTGTTGCAGCTGTGTAGTAGTCGTTTTCTGCTATTTCTATAGTTATATTGTAGGTTCCTTCTTTGGTTGGTGTGAATTTATTGCCACTTATTTCTTCTCCGTTTACTTTGATTTTTGCTGTTCCATTACTATTGGTAGTGTAATTAATGGTTACTTCTTCTCCTACAACAACATTAGGTATAGGTTTTATTTCAATTGTTGTATTGGTTTTTTCTGCGTTGAATATGGTTTCATTGTATCCTGCTGTGTAGTAGTCGTTTTCTGCTATTTCTACAGTTATATTGTAGGTTCCTTCTTTGGTTGGTGTGAATTTTTTATCGGTTATGCTTTGGCCATTGACTTTAATTGTTACTGTTCCATTACTATTGGTAGTATAATTAATTGTTACTTCTTCTCCTATATTAACATTAGTTATAGGAGTAATATTAACAATTGTATTTCCTTTTAAAACAGTGATTGTTGCATTTGATGGTTTTTCTTCCGGATAATCTGTGAGACTTAACACCGCAGTATATTCACCAGGAACTAAATCTACAATCCATCCTTCACCAGATAAAGCATAAACAGTAGTGTATAATTGACTGTCTTTGTATATGTTAATAGTGGTATTAAATCCATCAAAGACCATATCATTTGCGGTTAAGTTGAATTTTAATTTTTCATCTGATTTGTAAGGTGAGGTGTAATTTAATACATTTATTATAGCAGGAATAATTTCTGTATCTTTAGTTGTATCTCTATTAAATCTGCATAAACAAGCAGTTCCTTCATACATTGCTCCACCATTTGTTGCGTTGTTGCCTTTGAATGTACAGTTGGTTGCATTTCCATCGTATATTGCTCCACCCTCTTGCTTTGCTTTGTTTTCGATGAAGGTACTGTTGTATGCATTTCCATCGTATATTGCTCCCCCATTACTTTTTGCATAGTTTTGTGTGAAGTTACAGTTGGTTGCATTTCCATTGTTTATTGCTCCACCATCCCAACTCAATGCTTTGTTTTTGTTAAATGTACTGTTGTATGCATTACCATTAGAAATTGCTCCACCACTCCAGTTTGCTTCATTTTCGGTGAATGTGCAGTCGTATGCATTTCCTTGGTATATTGCTCCACCCGTAAATTCTGCAGTGTTATTGATGAATATACAACCATATGCATTACCACCCCATATTGCTCCACCATACTCTGCTTTACCATTTATGAATTTTATATTATAAAATTTAACAGTAACATGCTCATCTACATCAAATATTCTTGCCATATTGCTTCCATCTATTGTTACTTCATTTCCATATATTGTTAAATTTCTGTTTATATTAATTCCAAATACTAATTCCTCCTCTGAAGCATCATATTTGTAGTAGTTGTTCGTAGGTAAGTAGATTGTTGAATTAGTATTATTATTAATAGCCGTATTCAAATCATTAAAACTTAGTGGATCTTCATTTGATGCTTTTATTTTATCTGTTCCAGATTCACTCACTTTATAATTATAATTATTTTCTTCTAAATTAATTTCAGAATTATCATCGCTTATTGAAACATCATCATATTGATTTTTTTCTAAATTTAATTCTTTTTCATTATTAGCACTAATAACTTCGTTATTTCCCGTATCTTCTGTTGCACTTATGGTTTGCATACTTAAAATACAAACAAGAAGCAATAACGCTAATAAATATATTTTTTTATTTTGCATATTAAATTCCCTTAAAATTTATATATTATTATAATGATTTTTAATATAATGTATATTATTAATAAATTATATAATTTATGTATATAATGTTCATTCATTCAATTTCACCATAAAATATTTCCATATAATATAAGTATTTTCTTTCATCTTTGAATGTGGATTTAAAATAGTTTTAAAATTATTTATTAACGGATAAAATATTTATTATTAAAATCAATACATTTGTGTTTAAGTTTTTATCTTAAATCATTTTTAGAAGATTTATGGGAAATCATATATATTCACTCTCTTAAAATGTAATAACAAAGAAATTTTTTTTTTAACCTTTTATAGTACCATATTTTTCTATTTTCATTTTCATTTTTTAAAATGGTTTTGTTAAATTATAATTTTATTGATATTGAGTTAAAAGATGGGGAATAAAAATAATTAAAATTATGTTTTTTTCAAAATTTAATAAAAATAGAAAAGAATTGATTTTTATAAAAATTTTTGCAAAGACAAATAGGATATCTAAAAAGTTAAAAAAAATTTTAAAAGCTATTTTTCTTGCTAATTTATTAAGCATATATTAATTAAATATTTATAATTTAATTTCTTAAATAATATTAATTTATTATAGAGGGGTTTTATTTTGTTTGATGGAGATTTTGATATACCGAAGTATTTTACTTTAGGTGAATTTAGATTTACAAATGGTGAAGTTTTAGAAGATGTAAAAGTAGAGTATACCTCTGTTGGAAATCCAATATTAGATGATGAAGGTAATATAACAAATGCAGTTATTTATTGTCATGGTTCTAGTGGAAATTATGGTTCTATCAGGCGAATTGAAGAAATATCAGGTAAAAATGAGACCTTTGATACAGATAAATTCTTCTTTATATCCATAAGTGCATTAGGTTCTCCTAGATCGTTATCTCCATCAATTTCTAATTTAAAAGGAAGTTTTCCACATTACACAATAGAAGATATGGTCAATTTTAATAGACAGTTTCTAAAGGAAAAATTCAATATTACTCATATTAAAGGATTGATTGGAAACTCTATGGGAGGATTTATTGTATTAACATGGGCTGCATATTATCCAGATGATATGGACTTTATCATTTCAATGGTATCAAGTTATAAGGTTGGAGGACATAATTATGCATTATCTCGTATAACAGATGATATAATTAAAACATGTCCTGATTATAATAATGGAGATTATATTGAATCAGAAGAGTTAGATAGAACCTTTAAACTTGCAGTTGAGGTTATGTTTAATTATGGATTTTCAAGAAAATATTACAGACAACTTACAAATGATGAAATTGATGAAAGTTTAAAATATATGGTTGAGGAAGAAACACTTGATGATATAAATGATATGTTCTATAGAAATGAAGCAACACTTCATTATGATATTGAAGATAAACTAAAAGATATTAAAGCAAAAGTCCTAATAATAGCAATTAATCAGGATCAGTATTTCCCTCCAGAACTTGATGCTATTCCAATGAATAAAATGATTAAAGATTCAAAATTAGTTATTTATGATTCAATAAATGGACATATCGGCTCAAGAGAACTTGTAAAAGTAGAAGATAAAATAGGCCAATTTTTAAAAGAATTCTATTAAATTTATAGTGTTTATTATGATTGATGTAAAAATTACCGATTATGGATCTAAAAAACCTAATGATAATTATATTAAATACACTGTTTCAGGTTTAACTCTAGAGGCAATTGAATATTTAGATAAAAATTTAGAAGATAAACATACAATATCAGGGGATAATTTAATTATTACAATGAATTTTCCAGATAAATATTATCCATTTGGTTCTGATGTTGCAAAATTCAGATTAGAAGATTTTATTGCAAGAGAAGAAATAGAAATGATGGTTTTTTTATCTAGTTTTTTAGAAGATATGGTTAATCAAGTTAATGATTAAACTGATTTATAATATTATCGAATCTGGAAATTTATTTAATAAAGTTATTTAAAATACTATTCAGTTTCATCCTCAAATATTTCTATATAATATAATGTTTTGTTTTATATATGAATATGAATTTAAAAAATAATTTAAAATTATTTAATTATTGATATTTATTATTAAAATCAATATATTTGTGATTTAAGTTTTTTTTATCTTAAATCATTTTAAAAGGAATTATGGGGAATCATGTATATTTACCTCCCTTAAACATTAATGCGAAAAAAAGTTATTTTAACCTTTGTATAATTCTCATATTTTTATTTTATTTCATTTAGATTTTTTTTTAAAAAATTTTTAAAGCTCCATTTCTCGCTTATTTATTAAGAACAATGTTGTCTATGATAATAAAGTAGAAAATTGCTTAAAACTTAGAAAGAGGTCCAAATTTATTTCTATGTTAAACTACTAGGATGGTTTAATCATAATTAAAAACTATTGAAGATATTGTTAATGATTTTATGAAGAATTAATAATATAAGCTTTTGGAAATTGTTTAGATTAGGAAAAAATAGAATTAAAAGATAATAATTTTAAAAAAAGAAAAAATATAAAGAGTTATTGTTAACTCTTAATATTAAAATATTTTTATAGTTTTACAGTTATTTTCACCTTTTTACTTACTTTATTATAGTATTTGTTTGCTGGAACTGTTATAAGTGCTGTGTATATTCCTTTTTTCTTAAGGTTGGTTATTTTGAATGTTGCTTGACCTTTACTATTAGTTTTAGTAGTATATGTTTTACCATAGATTTTTAGTGTCACTTTAGTGTTTTTTAATCCTTTGTTTTTATTGTCTTTAAAGATTACAGGGTATTTTTTTGTTTTGACTTTTAGTTTATAGCTTGCTGATTTTGCTGTTATTTTTGGTTTAGCCTTTTTAACTGTAACTTTTACTGATTTAGTAGAACCGTTATAAATATCTGACCCGCTATATGTGATTTTTGCATTGTAGGTTTTTGGTGTAAGTTTAGCAATATCGATTTTTATTTGACCGTTTTTATCAGTTTTATATTGTTTAGCACTACCTAAGTTTACTGTTAATACTGCCCCACTAATAGGATTATTATTTGCATCTTTTAAGGTTATTATTAAATTTTTACCTATGTTATATGTGGTGGTTACAGGATTTGCAGTTATTTTACTTGTTAATTTTTCTGCTGTGAATGTGGTTTTGTTTGTTGCTGAGGTGTAGTATTCGTTTTCTGCAACTATTATAGTTACATTGTATGTGCCACTTGTAGGTGGTGTGAATTTACCGTCAGGAATTATTTCGCCGTTTACTTCTATTGTTACTGTTCCATTACTGTTGGTGGTGTAGTTTATTGTTATTTCTTTTCCTACTATTACATCAATAATAGGATCAATAACAACTGTAGTATTTCCTTTTGAAACGCTAATGGTTGCATTTATTGGTGTTACTTCCGGATATAATGGAAGACTTAACTCAGCAATATATTCGCCAGGAGCTAAATCTACAATCCATCCTTCACCAGATAAACCATAAACTGTAGTGTATAATTGACCGTCTTTATATATGTTAATGGTAATATTAAATCCATCTAACACAATATCTTTTGCGGTTAAGTTGAATATTAATTTTTCTCCTGATTTGTAAGTGGAAGTGTAATTTAATGCATTTAGGGTAGCAGGAATAATTATTGTATCTTTAGTTGAATCTTCATTAAATATGCATAAGCAAGCAGTTCCTTTATACATTGCTTCACCATTTGTTGCGTTGTTGTCTTTGAATGTACAAACGTATGCATTTACTTGATTTAGTGCTCCACCATTTTCACCTGCACTATTGTTTTGGAATGTGCAGTTGTATGCATTTCCATAGTAGATTGCTCCACCATTATTGTCTGCTTGGTTTTCATCAAAAGTACAGTTGTATGCATTTCCATGATCTATTGCTCCACCCTTATCATCTGCTTTGTTTCCTGTGAATGTACAGTAGGATGCATTTGCTTGATTTAGTGCTCCACCATTTTTACCCGCACTATTGTTTTGGAATGTGCAGTTGTATGCATTTCCATAGTAGATTGCTCCACCATATTTATTTGCTATGTTTTCAGTGAATATACAATTAGTTGCATTACTACTTTGCATTGCTCCACCATCTTTGTCTGCTTTGTTCTCAGTGAAGTTACAGTTGTATGCATTACCTCCATATATTGCTCCTCCTTGATCTTCTGCAGTGTTATTGGTGAATGTACAGTAGTATGCCTCAGTAAAAATATCTGGTGCACTATATATTGCTCCACCATATTCGTTTGCTTTGTTTTGGGTGAATATACAGTTGTATGCATTTCCCTCGTAGATTGATCCACCACGGTCTGCTTCGTTTTCAGTGAATGTACAAGTAGTTGCATTACATCCATATATTGCTCCACCATTGTTTGCTTTGTTTTGGGTGAATATACAGTCGTATGCATTACCAATATTTATTGCTCCTCCATTACTGTCTGCTTTGTTTTTGGTGAATGTACAGTTGTATGCGTTTCCTTCGTATATTGCTCCACCATTGTTTGCTTTGTTTTGGGTGAATATACAGTCGTATGCATTTCCACAATTTATTGCTCCACCCTCTTCATCTGCTTTGTTCTCAGTGAATGTACAATTAGTTGCATTACCTCTATATATCGCTCCACCTTTTTCTGCAGTGTTATTGGTGAATATACAATTAGTTGC
>OMVX01000074.1 GCA_900314605.1 uncultured Methanobrevibacter sp.
ATACTTAAAATATAAAAACTATATAAAAAATTAAAAATTTTAATTATTTTTTTTAGAGTTGACAAAAATTTATAAAAAAATTTGCGTCCCACTCTCAAATTTTCATAAAAAATCTAATTCTTAATTTATTTAAAATTTTTATAATTATTTGCATAAAAGTAAAGATATTAACTAAATTAAAATTAATTTATTATTTAATCCAGATTCAAATCATGATATTAAAATCATTTTTTTTAATTATAATATTATATTTTTATTAAAATTTAGATTCATTTATATATTTTTAAATTAAATATTTAATTATTACATATCTTATGATATGTTTATTAATTAAGTTTTTAAAAAATTAAATTTGAATATTTATTATTCATATAATACTACTCTAATCTAATATTGATTTATTTAACATGTTTAATGTTTTCTAAAGATTTTAGAGTATTAGATTTTTAAAATTTTAATTTTTTTATGTTTAAATATTTTTTATAATTATTAAGTTTGTATTATATATTAAACAAAATTTATTTTAGGGGAATAATATGGCTATTAAAATTAATGAAAATTATCTTTTATTGAAAAGCTCCTATTTATTTGCTGAAGTAGCAAATAGACTTGCAAAATTTGAAAGTGAAAATCCTGAGAAAAAAGTTATTTCAATGGGTATTGGTGATGTAACTAAACCATTACCAAAAAGTGTTATCAAAGCATTTAAAGATGCAGTAGATGAGATGGGTAATCCTGATACTTTTATGGGTTATGGTCCTGAACATGGTTATGAATTTTTAAGGGAAGCTATTATTAAAGGAGATTTTGAACCTTTAGGTGTCGAACTTGATATAGATGAAATCTTTATTAGTGATGGTGCAAAATGTGACACTGGTAATTTCCAGGAATTATTTTCTACATCATCAAAAATTGCAGTAACTGACCCGGTATATACAGTATATGTTGATACTAATGTTATGGCTGGAAGAACAGGTCCTATGAAGGATGATGGAATGTATGAAGGCCTTGTATATTTACCTTGTACTGCGGAGAATGATTTTGAACCTGAGATTCCTGATGAAGATATTGATATTATTTATTTATGTTATCCTAATAACCCAACAGGTTCTACACTTACAAAAGATCAGCTTGAAAAATTTGTTAAATATGCAAGAGAAAATAATGTTTTAATTTTATTTGATGCCGCTTATGAAAAATTCATTAGGGAAGATAATATTCCTCATAGTATTTATGAAATTGAAGGTGCAAAAGAAGTTGCTGTAGAATTTAGAAGTTTTTCAAAAACAGCAGGTTTTACTGGAACTCGTTGTGCTTATTGTATTGTTCCTAAAGAATTAACTATTACTGATTCAAATGGTGATAAACAATCTCTTAATGCTTTATGGGATCGTAGACAAACCACTAAATTTAATGGTGTATCTTATCCTGTTCAAAAAGCAGCTGAGGCAATTTACTCTCCAGAGGGTCAAAAAGAAGTACAAGAAAATATTGATTATTATCTTAAAAATGCTAAACTCATAAGAGATAGTTTAACTGATTTAGGTTTAACTGTTTCAGGAGGAATAAATTCTCCATATATCTGGGTTAAAACTCCAAATAATATGCCTTCATGGGATTTCTTTGATTTACTTTTAAATGAAGCAAATATTGTTGGAACTCCAGGTGCAGGTTTTGGTCCTAGTGGTGAAGGATACTTTAGACTTACTGCATTTAATACATATGAAAATACAAAAGAGGCTATGGATAGAATTTCAAAATTATCATTTTAAATATAATTTTTGATTTACTAATCTAATTTATCCTTTAAGATTTATTATTTTTTTAAGGTGGGATAATGATAGAATTACCATTAGAAATTACAGAAGAAGATACATTCAAAACTTTATTTACAAAATTTGGTGCATATGCTTTAGATAAACAGGAAAATTTATCTAATATTATTGGTGATATGGAAGGAGAACTTAATATTGAAGAAGGTCTTTTATCCTTTGGAGATGATTATAATTTCCATGTACAAATTTTAGGGTATTTATCTCTTGATTCTGGTGACTTTTCATGGGCATGGGATAATGATGAATTAGGTTTAGATGATGCATTAATAGAAGAGTCAAAACAAGTTAAGGAAATAGGTGAAAAATTCAATATTCCTTCTTTTACTACTCCTATGTTTAACACTAATACTGAAGGAGCACACTTTTTGTCCATGATAGTCATATCTATGTTTGATGATGATGCATATTATCCTGCCCAAATAGAAGATTATATCTTCTTTGTAACTATTAAATCAGATGAAATTCCAGAAGATAATACTATTGAAAGGTTTCAGATAGTATTTGATAGTTTTCAAAGAGATTATGAGGTTAATGGTAAAAAAGCTTTTGAAGGATATGCTGCTCTTAAAGGTTATCCTGTAAATGTTCATGAAGAAGATGATTTCCAAATTGCTAAAATTGGAGATAATAGATTTATGGTAGGATATACTAAAAGAGGTAATATAAACTTAATTAAAGTCATAAAGCCAGATGATTAAATCATTTTAAAGTAATAAAACCCGATGATTAAATCATTTTCAAATCATTTATTTTTTCTTTTTCATTATTACTTATTTTTATAAATTTTTTTTTAATATTGTGATTATATGGACATAGAATTACTTGATGAGATTAAAGAGGAAATCCTCTTTTTTTCAAAATGCGGATTTTATGATAGGGAAGATATTTTAGAAACTATTGAAGATGAATTTATAGATTATGAATTGGATTTAGATTTAATTTCTTCTAATATAGATGAAATCTTTAACATGTCTCAGGATAATAAGGATAGCTCAGATTTTATTAATTTAAAAAAAGCTTTTGAGGATTTATCCAAAAAAGGAATTGTTTCTATTCATAATAATGCTTATGATATTCAGGAAGGAGTAGAAGATGCATTTGAGGTATATACTCATTTAATAAATAATAATTACTCTCCAATAGGATTTTGTTTTTACACTTTATCTGATATAGAAGAAGTTTTAGAAAATAAAGTCTTATCACTTTCTTATGGCAGTTTCAATTTAGAAGATAAAAGCAATCAAAGTAATGTTGAAGATTTAATTGAAGATACTCTTAAAAAGGCACAATTTCAATTTGAAAAAACAGAAGAACAATTTAATATCCTTACTTTTAACTGGCAAAAAGTATATGATAATAAGAATTACTCTATGGAAGGGGCATATGAGGATTTTATAAAAGTTAATAATAATGAAGAATAGTTATTATATTGAAAATAGTGTTTTATATGTTTAAGGAGTATTAATATGAATAGGAAAAGCTATGATTTGCTTGAAGATGTTATATCTGCATCCGGCAGATGGACTGCTCTTGAAGTGGTTAATGATTCTATCTACATTGATTTTTCAGATGTACAATTATATAATATTTCCTACAAAAAAGATTCTGACTTATCCCCTGCAGGTGAAATTTCTCTACGTTTTGCAGAAAACAGTTTATTTTCCATTTTTTATAATAATAAGAAAGATATAGAATTTATCAATAAGGCTAAAGGTAGGGATAATAATTTTATAATAGAACTTAATAAAAAGCTAGATAAAGGCCAGTTTAAATTCCAGAACATTGATTTTTTAAAGAATATATGTTTGAATTTTAAAAAGGAATTAATATTTTTGGATAATGTTAATGGTGAAAATATGGAGATTCCTGATTTTTTTTTAAGTTTTTCTTGTGAAAATATTGTTATTTGTATTGGAGGGGATTCTTTAAACTTTTATAATGATTTTGAATCATTAAATGATAATGATGTATTAAATCTTTCTAATCAATGGGCAAGATACTATTTGGATTATTGGATTAAAAAAGGTAGTAGAAAAGAATTAAAAGAAGATCCAATATGTGAGTTATATCCTTTAAAAATAAATAAAAAATCCATGTCTTTTTTCAAGAGAATTAAAAAAAGTTAATACTTTTAAAATTATGATAACTATTTTTAACAAAATTTTAAACTTTTTATTCAATTTTGTATTTTATTTTTTTTCTTTTTCAAATTTTGTGTTAATTGAATTTTTACAAATTTTTGTGTCCCGAAATTTACATCTTAATTTTTATTTATTTTTAATTTAAAAATAGTAAATTTAATCTATTATACGAATATTAGATATTATATGAATATAGTTGTATATATGCACCCATATTTGTTTTCAGATGCTCTCACATAGAGTATTTAAACATAATATATTAGAGGTGTATAATATGAAAGACATAGAATATTTTAATCAAGTAGCAGAATCAAAGGAATGGTCTGATAAAACAAAGATGTCCTATAAAACTGCATATAAACAATATGTAGAGTTTTGTGGAAAATCATTTATAGAGTTACATGATGAAGCATATCAAGATGAAGAAGAAAAAACACCACACTACCGACTACAACTACGAACAAGACTCAACAGTTGGATAAACCATCTAAAAAACAAAGAATTATCCAAAAACACCCTAACCACAAAGAAAAATGGAATAATACTACTCTACAAATATGCAGGAATACACATACCTGAATTAGATAAAATAAGTGGAAAATCCTTCAACAACAACCCATCACAACAACTACAATACGAAGACATAATAACAAGAGAAGATTTAAATCTGCAATGGAAATAGCAGACTCCACCATTCGTTCATTAATAATTACAAGTGCAGTAACTGCCTCTGCAAAGAAAGAAGTGTTAAGTATGAGTATAAGACACTTCATTGAAGGTACAAAAGAATATCATCAAATGGATATACCTAAAAATCTTGAAGTTGAAGAACAACATAACTTCATCAAAAAAGTGTTAGAAAAATTAGATAATTTTGAAGATATTGTTGTTACCTTTAAACTTGTAAGATCAAAAGTTCAAAAGAATTACTATACTTTCTGCACTCCTGAATGCAGTAAACACCTTATATGTATGTTAAAAGAAAGAATACAGACAAGAGAATTTTATAATGAAAAAAACTATAATCCTTATAAGTATGTTGTTGTGGATGATAAGTTGTTTAAGATTAATCAGACTTATCTTCGAGAATGACTTTCAATACTTAATGATACATCAGATTTAGGTGTTGCAGGTAGATATAATAAATTGAATTTGCATATGCTTCGTAGATATTTTGCTACAACATTATCTAATCCAGTTGATGGTGATTTGGATACTATTATGCCTTCAGAGTATATTGATGCTTTTGAGGGGAGAAGTAAGAGTAGTATGATTAGTATTTATGCAAAGAAAAACCCTGAAGAGTTGAAGAAGGTGTATATGAGGTATATGTATAGGTTGATTATTGACATTGAATCTTATAAGTATGATGAGGTTGAAAAAGAGAATAAGGAATTGCAACTTAAAGTAGAGAAAGTTGATTTAATTGAGGATGAGTTGTATAATATGAAAAGAAATTATGACCTATTATTTGAAAAATATAAGAAAAAATGGTTAAGTGTATAATGTTTTCATTTTTTTTTAATTCCTCCTTTTTTAGGTTTTTTCATCTGTACATATTTATTTTTTTATATTACTTATTTATATTAAAATAGATATGTGTATGATCTTTTAATTAATATAATATTAACAGTTCTTGAAGAACTATATTGAAAATTAGAAAATTAAGAAATTAGAAAAATAATATGAAACAAGTATTCCCTTACTTGAAAACTTTTAAGATTCCAACAGTAGCACCCCCCGAAATATAAGGTTACCCTATATAACTTGTGTATCAATAATTTTATAATTTAAAAGAAGAAAAAGAAGAGTTTTAGTAAACTCTTAATTATTAAACTATTTTTCATTGTTTTACAGTTATTTTCACATTTTTACTTACTTTATTGTAATAAGTGTTAGCTGGGACAGTAATAACTGCAGTATATGAACCTTTTTTCTTTAGGT
>OMVX01000013.1:0-16859 GCA_900314605.1 uncultured Methanobrevibacter sp.
TAAATGTATTTTTAGGAGCCTTAATCATATCACAAGGTTTTAATACAAAAACAGCCATACAACAATTATCTGAGAACTAAAAAATTCAGACCCCTAAAAATATTTATTTTGAAATTGCAGCTGCTACTGTAACCCCATTTAATGGACGCTTTCTATGAATTAGTTTTGACCCTTCACCAGCAGCAATCATTGCACATTGTTCGCATACACCATCAATTTGGAATTTTTTATAAACAAATTCTGACTTAGAACAATCATATGAGTGAAAATTACGAACATCATGTATATCTATTATTTTAAGTTCTTTGCCTAAATCATGGGATGCATTAATTATGCCAAGTTCATCTTTTTTAATTGAAATTGTTGCCAAACTATTCACTCTACTTAAAGGTATATTCAAATATTTAATAGCTTCCTCTACAGCATAAATCACATTTTCTTTACTTATACCACGTCGTGAACCTATACCTATAACTAATTTTTTCTCCCTCATATTAAGTTGATGAACTTGATTATCCTTTTCAAATGAAAAATTAATAATAGATAGGGAATTATCACAAGTATCAGTATCATTAAAACTTAAATCTTCTTTAGAAACTTTATTAAAAGTACTTCCTGGAAAAAATTCAGTTAAATAACTTAAATCCTTATCTGATTTAATTTGAAAAGGAATATTATCTAAAATAGCTTTATTAAATAATAATATTTTTTTTGTATCCTCTATTTCATAAAAATATCTAGATGCAATAGAGTCTATACCATGTTTTAAATTAACATCAGTAGAAGTGGAAATAATAGCTTGGCCATTAATATAATTAGCAATTTTATAACTTAAATCATTTGCACCACCTAAATGACCAGATAAAAGACTTACAATATATTGGCCTTTTTCATCAATACCTAAAACAGCAGGGTCTGATACTTTTGATTGTATAAATGGTGATATTGATCTGATTGTAATACCAAATGCCATTATAGAAATAATACCATCATATTCAAAAAAAACATCTTCCATATTTTTCATAATATTTTTATGATAAATATCAGCTTTAATAACAGTGTAATCTAAGTCTAAATTTTCTTTTATACTGTTTGCTAATTTTAATCCTTTTTCTGTAACTGTTAAAATTGCTATTTTCATGATAAAACCTTTATTTTAATATAACTCATCATTAAACTTAAAATATTTTTCAATATGAAAAAAAATTTAATAGGATTTTTGATAGATTTGAATTTTATTGAATAGAATGTGCCTATTTCTTAATTATATTATTTTCATATTAATTTTCTTTCAATAGTAAAAACACATTAAATATAATTAATTTTAATATAAAACTGTTTATATCGTTTAATATTAGCAGTGTATGTTAAAATATAGTTATATAAATATAATAATGAAACAGGGATAAATTAAGATAAAAAACCATTTGACACTTTGTTGAAAGAAATATTTAAAATTATGTATGCAGATAAAATAGAAAATTATCTTAATATAGTTTAAAAAACATCAAAAAAAAGTAATTAGATTTAAAATAAAATTGATTCATTGATTATTCTATTTTTCAATTTAGTCACAGAATAAATCAGTTTAAAATAAAAGGATAAACACAGCTAAAATAATTAATAATATGAATTTAAATGTATTTTTTCTCTCTAATCATTCCACAAGTATTTGACTTAAAAACAGTTATAAAACAATTATAGAAAACTAAAAAATTCTACCATATAAAAATTTTCATCAAAATAATTTGTAAAAAAAAATATTTTTTGATTTAAATACTAAGAATTGGTTGAACTTATTGAAATAACTTATATACTTTTTTCATACTTCCTATAAAAAATTCCACTGAAAAATCTTTATTTAATAGGAATGTTAGAAAATAAATAATCTTAAATATTTTAATATAATATAATATAAATAATCAATTTTCTAATTTAATGTGTTACATAAGATTAAATTTAAAAATTAACATTAGATTAATAAATTGGTCAATTCAAACTCTTAATTATTAATATTTAATATATTTCTTATATTTTTCTTAAAAAATAAATAAGCTCATATTAATAAAATATTTAAATATATAAAACCTAAAAAATATTTTAAAATTCTTGAAAAGCTAAATTATATTTTTATATTTAAAAGAGTTGATAATTAAGGGAGGAATAATATGATTGAAAAAATTAAAGATGAAGAGTATAAATTTATCTCCGAACCAAATATAGAAGTTGTAGAAACACTTGAAAAAATAACTAAATCTTCTAAAGAACCTATTGCTGTAGGTGAAATAGGTATTGGTGTTGGTGCAACTGCAGTAGAAATTGTTAGGTTTTTAGGGAATAAAGATTCCTATTACTTTTTTTCATATGAAGATGATGTTAAAGAACTTGAAAAAGATTTAAAAAATTTAGATTATTGTAAATGTAAATTATATCCTATGGGGAATACTAAAACAATATATGATTCATATAATTGGAAATTAGGTTTATTATATCGTGACACTGAAGATTTATTCGATTTAGTATATCTTGATGGAGCACATACATTTTTGCATGATGGTTTAGCAACAGCATTATTAAAAAAACTTGTAAAACCAGGAGGATATATTATTTTCGATGATCTTAATTGGTCTTACAAAAAAGCTCCAGATTTAAACCCTGAAATCAGACCCGAAACACTTAAAGAGTTCAGTGAAGAACAGATTGAAACAGAACAAGTTAATATGATTATAGATGTATTTATGAAAACTGACAATGAATGGGAATTAATAGTTAAAAAAAATAATAGTGGTGTATATAGAAAAAAACCTAAGAGCTCAACAGAAAATGAAAAAAATAATAAAGATATGTCTAGAAAAAAACCTAAGAGCTTTTTAGAAAAATTAAAGAGCATAAAAAATTAAATTTGATTTAGGAAAAAGCATTGAATTATCCTACAAAATAATTAAAGATTGATTAAGGTGGTAATATATGATGAATTTGAATCTTTAATAGATTCAATTTGATATGGCTTCTTTTTATTTTCTTCCACCTATTTTCTACTATTTTATAGATAATATTAATTATAGTTTCATAAATCTTTTAATATGTAGCTATTCTATTTCTAACTAATTTTCAATTAATTTTTTCCACTCATATTTTTCTATATTTCGTGAATTATTTATAGAACTAAATTAAAGAAATAATAAAAAAAATAAAAACATGAAAAATGAGAATTATAATATAAAACGTATTATAATTAATATTAGAATTGTTAAAAAGATTTGAATAAGAATATATAAAAATATAGTCCATCTGCTTAAGTTATATGCCCTTCTAATATCATATGATTCTAAACGTTTAAATGGATAGCCTATTTTATAATGACTTTTTTTACTAAGTTGTATACCAAGGGCACCTGCACAAGCTGCCATAGTATACCCTGAATTTGGACTATCACAATTTTTTGCATCATGTTTTAGTGTTTGATAACTATTTCTCCAATCCATTCCAAGAATATAACTTGCAAAAACCATTAAATAACCAGCAATTCTTGCTGGTATTAAATTAATTAAATCATCAAAAATTGCAGGTAAAAATCCAATTTTTTTATATTTAGGAGTATTATATCCCACCATTGCATCCATAGTATTTATTATACGATAAATAAATACTAAAATTACAGATAAATAAATTATATCTATTACTATAATATTAGGACGAATTTCAATATTATTGAAGATAAATAAATTTAAATTTGTTACAAGAAATGAATTGTCAAATAAATGAGAAAAACTGAATACAATTATAATAATAAATCCAAATACAAAATAATAGAAGATCGGACCAATAACAGAATCTGTAATATTTTCACTTAAAGATTCTATTGTTGCAGATATAAGATAAGGCCTTTCTAAACTAGCAGTTGGTCTACTAACAATTTTAGCAACTTCTCTACGGCCAGTATTAATATCTTTATTATCAAGAGTGAATCTTACTCTTTCAGCTGAATCAAGCAAAAATTTAATTGAAAATGCCTGTGAAAATAATATTCCCATTACAAATACTACAAAGATTAAAGGTAAAAACTTAAGAATTTGATAAATTATTCCGCAAAAAATAAAAAATACTAAGAAAACTCCTCCAACTAATATTAAACTAGAAATATGTGAGTTTAAATCAATGAAGAGATTCTTAAATAATCCTATTATACGTCCAATTAAAACTACCGGATGTATTTTATTTGGGAACTCCCCTACAAGCCTATCAATAAATAATGCAATTAGAAATACTGAAAAAAACAGCGCATAGCATATAAAAAAATTATCATAATGTATAAAATTTATCATCATTTTTATTTTAATTAGGTATAATATATATATTATATCATTTTATGCTCGAAAACATTACAAATTTATTAATTTTCAAAAAATGATATAATTATAAATTTTATTTTAAAAAATTTACTTGGTTTAAAATAAATAAATTATGGAATAAAAAAATTTATAAAATTTATAAAATATTTTAAATATTATAAATAAGCTATAATGATTATAAAAAGAATATATTATGATAAAAATATCATTAATCAATAAAATAATTAATTAAAAAAAATTAATGTTTAAAATATATAAAAAAGAGAATATTATAATTGGATGGATAAAAAAAAGTTTAAAGTGTTAAAAATGAAAATAGGGCTAGTTTATGTTAAGGGAACACTTCCAGCATATGAAAATTTTGGACATCTACCAACTGATATTGTAAAAGAAAATGGTTTAGTTGAAGGTAATAAAGCACATGAAGAACTTGATGGTTTAATAATACCTGGTGGAAGTATAACCGAATCAGATTCAATTTTAAAAAATTCATCCTTAGCAGAAGAAATTATAAAAATAGATAAAATGGGAAAACCAATTGTAGGTATATGTAGTGGTTTTCAAATTTTAGCAAAAGAGGTGGATATTGGAAGAAAATCACCTCAACCAATTATAAAAAAAGGATTAGGTTTACTAGATGCTAGTTTTTCACCATTAATATCTAATGATAAAGTAGAAGGTGAAGTAGTAGGAGATTCATTTCTAACAAAAGATTTAAGTAAAACAATTATAGGTTTCCATTGTCATACATATGGTAAAATTGATACTGGCTCTGATGGTTTAATATATTCAACTATAAATAGAGTTAATTATAGAGATGAAGAAAAAAGGGTCCTATCTGGAATAGTAAATGATGATGGAAATGTTATAGGAACAATGATTCACAAAATATTTGATAAAAATGAAGAGATAGTAGAGAATTTCTTAAAATTTATAGATACAAATGAAAAAGATAAAGAATCAAT
Source organism: uncultured Methanobrevibacter sp. (assembly GCA_900314605.1). GTDB lineage: Archaea > Methanobacteriota > Methanobacteria > Methanobacteriales > Methanobacteriaceae > Methanarmilla. The sequence goes on from OMVX01000013.1 coordinate 5,318, forward strand.
CTTTAATAGGAACAAAGCTTTAATGAAGAAAGTTAAAAATGAAATAGGTATAGAAACAGATAATAATATAAATAATCCTCTCCCTCCTCTGAAAAGACAAAAAAATAAAATGCCCTTATGTATAATGATAGGAAGCACAGGTTCCGATAGTGGAAAAACTTTTATTACAACTGGTCTTGCAGGTATGTTAAAATCTTATGGTCTTAATGTTGGATTAATAAAAATCGGTCCAGATATAAGAGATATTGTTCCTGGATTATATCTTACAAAAGGAATTATGGAAGATTTTGGATCTATAAAAATATCTAATTTAGGATGGATGGAACTGGAAAATGTGTTTACTCAAATTAAAAAATCCAGCTATGATATTATACTAATAGAAGGAGTAATGAGTGTATTTACAGGTATGTTAAATGAAAAAATACCATATTCAGGTGCAGAAATAGCTATAGCAGGAAATATACCTATGATTCTTACAACAGGAGTTAATAAAGGAGGAATAGAATCTGCAGCTCTTGATATTATAGGACATGCTAAGAAATTAAAAGATTTTGGAATAAATGTAGAGGGTATAATACTTAATAAGGTATATGATATGAAAATATTTGAAAATATTAAAGGATATATACAGAATGAAACTGGAATAAATAATATTATAGCAATTCCTAAAGTTAAAATGGAAGAAAGAGGAACTACACCTGAAGTTGAAATTAAACTAGAAGAGTTTACAAATTATGCATTTCATACAATTAATAAAAATATAAACATAAATTCAATATTAAATATTAAAAAACAATGTGAATATAAGGGATATCTTAATTTTAAAGATATTTTAGATATTTATAAAAAAAGTAATTAAAGTTTAATAGATATACTTACGTTATCTCCATCATGTAAGTTAAATTTAGCTCTTAAATTATCCTCTGCAATAAATTCTAAATAATTTTCATCATGTATAGTTTTATCTGGAAATACAATAGCTCCATAAACCTGGTTTTCTAATTTTGCCTTAAAATATTTAACAGCACCAAAATCCCCTTCTGGTTTAATAATATTTGAACAATTGTTTTTAAGATTTTTAATATTATCTATATATTCATCTTCAACTATAATATTAAGGGTTCCTGGATAGGGTATAAAACCTAATTTATGATGGAATTGATCTTTATAAAAGTCTTGACCTAAAAAATATGCAGCTTTCCCAAGCCCGGTATTTACTGTTCCTGTAATTTCCATAATTTTCCTCAAACAAATCTAATTTAGTAAAAAAAAATTTTTGGATAATATAATTAAATTTATAAAATATGATTTAATCTTTAATGATTTTAAATTAATTAAATATTAGCTTAATTTTAAATTAATTAAAAAATATTTTTTTTTTATAAATAAATAAGTAATAGAATGTATTAATCTATAAATATTTATATATTTAAAGATGACTATTTTTGGCACTTTCAAAAACTTATGTGATTTTAATTTTTACATGTTGCACAACCCAAAAATTATCCATCGATTTATGATTTATTTTTAATTTAAAAATTTATAACTTTTTAAACCTTAATTTTTCTAAGGTAAAAAAATGGAAATAAAAGTTATCACACAAGTTTTTGAAAGTGCCCTATTTTTCAAAAAAAATAAAAAAAAATAAAAACAAAAGTTATTTTTATATTAAAAAATAGATTAAAATTAGAAATAAAATAAATAAAAATTATTCTCAGGGCGGAGTGAAATTCTCCACTGGTGGTAAATTAAATATTAATAAGTCCACGAGCACGAAAGTGTTGATTTGGTGAAAATCCAAAACCAACGGTTAAAGTCCGGATGAAAGAGAATGTATGGTTTTGTAAAGAATAAAACTATTTGTTTTATATATTTACTAAATATTATCTTTTTTTGCCCTGATTCTTTTATAAAAAATTTAGTTAATATAAAAATTCAGGAGTACAAAGTATGAATCAAAAAGAATTAGAAGGAACATATTTAGAACGTGTTAACACCGCTATAGAATATCTTAAAGAAGGTAAAGGTATTATTGTAACCGATGATGAAGATCGTGAAAATGAAGGAGATATGTTTTTTTCAGCAAATTATTTAACAAAAGAACAGATGGCACTTTTAATTAGAGAAGGAAGTGGAATTGTTTGTTTATGTTTAACAGAAGAAAAAGCTGATGAACTAGAATTACCATTAATGGTAGAAAATAATACAAGTACATATGGTACTGGATTTACTATAACAATTGAAGCAGCAAATGGAGTTACAACTGGTGTTTCAGCACATGATAGAGTAACAACAGTTAAAGCGGCAACAAAAGAAGGTGCAAAACCAAGTGATTTACATCATCCAGGACATGTTTTCCCACTTAGAGCTAAAAATGGTGGAGTTTTAGAACGTGATGGCCATACAGAAGCAAATATTGAATTAATGAAATTAGCAGGTCTTAGTCCTGCAGGTGTATTATGTGAAATAACAAAAGAAGATGGTACAATGGCAAGAATGCCTGATATTATCAAATTTTCAAAAGAAAGAGATATGCCTGTTGTAACTATTGAAGATATTAAACAATATTTATTAGATAATAAATAGTAATAATACCTGTTTTTAAAATTTATTTTAAAAAAATATAGAGGAACTAATATGGAAAGTAAAATAATTCAATCAGATGTATTAATTATAGGTTCAGGAGGAGCTGGTGCAAGAGCTGCTATAGAAGTTTCAAATCTAGGATTAAAACCTGTAATAGTATCAAAAGGATTAAGTTTTAGATCTGGTTGTACTGGAATGGCTGAAGGTGGATATAATGCTGCTTTTGCATTTGTAGACCCAGAAGATACTAAAAAAACACATTTTAATGATACCTTAAAAGGTGGAAGTTACCTAAATGACAGTAAACTTGTAAACATATTAGTTGATGAATCACCAGATAGATTAATTGATTTAGAAAGTTATGGTGCTCTATTTGATAGACAAGAAAATGGTAAATTAAATCAAAGGCCTTTTGGAGGTCAAAGTTATAGAAGAACTTGCTTTGCAGGTGATAGAACTGGTCATGAACTTATAACTGCACTTAAGGAAGAAGTTATTAAAAGAAATATTAAAACTATTGATGAGGTAATGATTACTAAGCTAATTTTAAATAATGATGAATTTCCAAAAGTTATTGGTGCAGTAGGATTAAAACTTAAAGATTCAACAACAATATACTTTCAGTCTAAATCAGTGATTCTTGCAACTGGAGGAGCAGGACAATTATATCCAGTTACATCAAATACATTCCAAAAAAATGGTGATGGTTATCTTTTAGCATGGGATGCAGGTGCAGATTTAATTGATATGGAACAGATACAATTCCATCCTACAGGAATGATAAAACCTAAAGCAAAAGCAGGTGTATTGGTTACAGAAGCTGTTAGAGGAGAAGGTGGAAAACTGATTAACAGTGAAAATGAAAGGTTTATGTTTAATTATGATGAAAAAGGGGAACTTGCAACACGTGATGTAGTAGCAAGAAGTATTTATAATGAAATTCGCAGTGGTAGGGGAACAGCAGGTGGTGGAGTCTATTTAGATATTACACATTTAGATAATGATATTATTGAAGAAAAACTTGAAACTATGGTAGAACAATTTGCAGAAGTTGGAGTAGATATTAAAAATGAGGCTATGGAAGTTGCTCCAACAGCTCATCATTGTATGGGTGGATTATTTATTGATGAAGATGGTAAATCATCAATTGATGGACTTTATGGATGTGGAGAAGTTACAGGTGGAGTACATGGTGCTAATCGTCTAGGTGGTAATGCTCTTGCAGATACACAGGTATTTGGAAAAAGAGCTGGAAAAGCTGCTAGTATAAATTGTGAATTTGAAGATTTTGAAACAAATATTAAAATGGTTGAAGAAGAAGAAAAACGTATAAAATCCCTTATAAAAGATGGAAAATATAAAGCAGATGATATAAAAGAAAAAATCAAAAAAATCATGTGGGAACAGGTTTCAATTATAAGAAATGAAGAAGATTTACGTAATGCTCTTAAACAACTAAATAATATTAAAGAAAATGACATAGAAAATATTGATGTTAAAAATAATCTAAATTATAATAAAGATCTCCAAGATGCTCTTGAAGTAATTAATATGGTTGAAGTGGGAATATTAATAGTAAAATCAGCTATAATTAGAAGAGAAAGTAGAGGAGCCCACTATAGAGAAGATTTTCCAGAAACAAAAGAAGGATGGGCTAAAAGTATACTTATGGGAAAAACAAAATTAAGGTTTATTAAAAGAAATATAGACAAAAATTAAAAAATATAAAGAAAGGTATTTTAATAATTATTCAGCCTCAGTTTTTAATCTTTTCAATTCATTAAAAGCATCAACTGCATTATCTAAAATTTCTTTCTCATTTAAATTAAGAATTTGTCTATTTTCCATTAATATTTCTCCATTACAAATAGTGGTGTTTACATTAGATCCATTTGCAGAGTAAACAATGTTTGAACATGCATTTGTATTTGGAGTGAAATTAGGAGTATTAGTATCAACTAATATTAAATCAGCGATTTTATCCTCTTCAATAGAACCTATATTATTTAAACCTAAAGCTTCTGCACCTTTAACAGTTGCAAGAGAGAATGTTTGGCTAGCTGGTAAAACTTGTGGATTTAAAGTATTGACTTTTTGTAGGAGAGCTGCAAATTTCATCTCTTCAAACATGTCAAGATTATTATTACTTGAAGCTCCATCTGTACCTATAGAAACACAAATATTATTATCAATTAATTTAGATATAGGTGCAATACCAGATGAAAGTTTAGAATTACTACAAGGATTATGTGAAACTTTTACATTATATTTTTTAATTAAATCTATTTCATTATCAGATAACCATACACAATGAGCTGCAACTATATCATCAGATAATATTCCTAAATCATCTAAATATTCAAATGGCCTAAGACCTCTTAAATCCATAGAATCTTCAATCTCTTTTTTAGTTTCATTCATATGAATATGAATTCCAACATTATATTTATCTGCTTCTTTTCTTGTACGTGTAAGAAGTTCAGGTGAGGTAGTATATATTGAATGAGGACCAAACATAGTTGTTATTCTACCATCACAGGTATTATGAAGATTTTTGATTGCGGATATACTTTCCTTAAATTCTCCTTCACGTTTTTCGGAATCATTAAGATCAATCATACCATAAGATAATACAGCTCTAATTCCTGTTTTATCAACTGCTTTTGCCATATCATCAAGATAATAATACATATCAGAAAAACATGTAGTACCTGATTTAATCATTTCAATAGCACCTAGCATAGACCCATGATATATTAACTCACTATTTAAATGAGCTTCCATAGGCCATATATGATCATTTAACCAGGAATCTAAATTCAAATCATCTGCAAAACTTCTTAATAAAACCATAGGTAAGTGTGTATGTGTATTAATTAATCCAGGCATAAGGATTTTACCTTCACCATCAATAATATAATCAGCATTAGAATCCTCAATTTCTTTATTAATTAAAGAAATTTTATTGTTTTCAATAAGTAAACTAGATTTATATTGATCAACAGAACCATCTAATTTAGGATTTAATATAATAGGATTTTTAATTAATATAGTTTTAGTTTCCATTTCAATCACCTAAAAAATATAAATATGAATAATAAAAGAGAAATTAAAAAAAATATTAAAATAAACAATATACATATTATTTTAAAATAATAAATAAAATTAAAATAATATTATAAAATATTTTTTAACATTTCCTTTAGAAAATCCATATAAAATAAAATTTTAATAAAATAATTTTATAAAAAGTATAATATATATTTATTATATTTAAAAAAAAATTTCAAGCTTAAAATAAAATTTTTTAATACAATTAAAAATTCTTATATAAGTTAAAAATTGAAAAAAAATTTTCAGGAAAAATTAATATGAAAATAAAAATTGCTATACCATCAAAAGGAAGAATCAGTGAACCTTCTGTAGAAATACTGGAAAAATCAGGTATAAAACTTAAAGATACATCTAATAGAAAATTAACCTCAAAAACACATAATCCAAAAATTGACATTATGTTTACACGAGCTAGTGATATACCAACATTTGTAGAACAAGGTATTGTAGATTTAGGAATTACAGGTGTGGATTTAGTTAAAGAAAAAAATGCACAAGTAGAAGAAATGATAGATTTAGACTTTGGTCAAACAAAACTTGTACTTGCAGTATTAGAAGATTCAAATATAAAAAATATTAATGATTTTAAAGAAGGAATGAAAATAGCAACTGAATTTCCTAATATCACAAGAAAATACCTAAAAGAAAATAATATAGAAAATGTAGAGATTGTAGAACTTGCAGGATCTACAGAAATAGCTCCATTAATTGGAATTGCAGATGGAATAACAGATTTAACAAGTACCGGCAATACACTTAAAAAAAATCATCTAAAAATCATTGATATTTTAATAGAAAGTACAATTAAATTAATTGGAAATAAAGAATCTTTAATTGAAAAATCATCTATTATAGAAGTTGTAAGTACTAGTATTAAAGGAGTAATAGAAGCAGATGGAAAAAAACTAATTTTAATGAATGTTTCAAAAGAAAACCTTGAAAAAGTAAAAAATCTTATACCAAGTATGGAAGGACCTACAATTTCTGAAATACTATCAAATAAAGATATTTTAGCTGTACAAACTGTTGTAGATGAAGATAAAGTATTTAAACTAGTTAACGATTTAAAAAATGTTGGTGCTAAAGATATTTTAGTAGTACCAATAGAAAGAATAATTAATTAAATTAAAAATAAAAAATATCTCCTTAATAATAAATTAATTAAAAAATTTTGATTTATTAAAAGTTTTGATTTGATTATTTACTTATAAATAAGATATAATAAATATTAGAATTTAGATGAAGGGTTTAAATATGAAATTTATAAGATTTATAGCAGAAAATAAAGAACATACAGGAATAATCAATAAAAATAATGTAATAAATCCCCTTAATCAAGATTATTTTAAATATGATACAGATTTATTAAATATAGATTATGAAAAAGAAGTTAATAAAAATAAAAATTATAATTTTAAAGATATTAAAATAATCGAACCTATAAAACCTTCTAAAATAGTTTGTGTTGGTCTAAATTATATTGAGCATGGTGAAGAATTAGAAATGGAACTACCTGATGAACCTAAACTATTTTTAAAACCATCAACGACAATCATAGGACAGGAAGAAAAAATAGATTATCCATCAATGACCAAGCAGGTTGACTATGAGGGAGAACTAGCAATTATAATAGGTAAAAAATGTAAAGATATTGAAGTAGAAAACTCTAAAGACTATATATTTGGTTACACTATTTTAAATGATGTAACAGCAAGAGATCTACAATCAAAAGATGAACAATGGACAAGAGCAAAAAGTTTTGATACCTTTTGTCCATTAGGACCTCTTATTAATACAAAATTAAATCCTAAAAATCTAAATATTAAAACAGAAGTTAATGGCCTTATAAAACAAGATTCTAATACTAGTAAAATGATATTTGATGTCTATGAACTTTTAAGTTTCATATCAAAAATTATGACATTAAATTCAGGAGATATAATAGCAACAGGAACACCGAAAGGAGTGGGGCCATTAAGTATAGGAGATACTGTAGAAATTACTATAGAAGATATTGGAACTTTAAAAAATAGTATTTAATAATTAATGTTTATTATTAATTATTTTAAAAAAAAATTTCATCCTTCTATAAAAAAAGCCCCTTTGTTTTACAATTTATTTATTTATTTATTTAGAAATAGTGAAAAATTAAATAATTGAAAAAGATAAAATATTCAAAACCAATAATTAAAATAATAAATAAAAATTTATTTTAAAAAAATTAATTATTATAATAAATCCATATTATAGTAAGGTGATTTAAATATTTAAGCATAAAAATGTTATATCAATTAAAGAATTCTCAATAGATGATATTAATTATATATTAGAGAAGGCAGCCAAATTAGAAAAAGTTGCAAAATCTCAAAAGATATCAAATTCACTTAATGGAAAAGTAATAGGACTGATGTTTTTTGAACCTTCTACAAGAACAAAACTATCTTTTGAAACAGCTATGAAAAGATTAGGAGGATCATGTATAGGAATTGATAGTGCAGCATCAAGCTCAATTATAAAAGGAGAATCAATTGCAGATACTGCAAAAATGTTCGAATCATACTCTGATGCCTTAATTATAAGACATGAACTTGAAGGAGTATCACGTTTTATATCTGAAATTGTAGATGTACCAGTAATTAATGCAGGAGATGGTGCAGGACAACATCCAACACAAACTTTACTTGATTTATATACAATGAAAAAAGAGTTTGGACATATTGAAAATTTAAATGTAGCTCTAGTTGGAGATCTAAAATATGGTCGTACAGTTCATTCTCTTTCATATGCTTTAGGATTATTCAATGTAAAAATGACCTTTGTATCACCACAGGAATTAAAAATGCCAAAAGAAATTCTCATGGATCTTGAAAAAAATCAAATAGAATATTTTGAAGAGGAACATCTGGAAAAAGTTATTGATGATGTTGATATTCTTTATGATACAAGAATTCAAAAAGAACGTTTCCCTGATGAAGAAGAATATAATAAAATAAAAGATGCATATTTAATTAATAAAGAAATGTTAGAAGGAAAAGACTTAATTGTTATGCATCCTCTTCCAAGGGTTAATGAAATATCATATGATGTTGATAATACTAAACATAACCGTTATTTCCAACAAGCTTTTAATGCTGTTCCTGTAAGAATGGCAATACTTGAAACATTAATAAAAAACAATCCAAAATATATATAGATTAATTTATTTTTTTATTTCATTATTCATTATATTTAAAAAAAATTTAGTCTAAATAAATAATAAATAAAAGCTAAAAGAAGAATTTCTTAAAAATAATTAAAATACTTCAAAAAAAATTAAAAAACATATGATTAAACTTTAAAAAAATCCCAAATAGATTTAAAATAAGTTAAAAAATATATAATATTTAAAAATTATAAGGAATTTAAGGTATTTTCAACTAATTGTTCATCACATTGAAGCTTTATAATATTAGTCCTACCTTTTCCTCTTCCACGAGATATAGTATTGGTAGAAATTATTCCAAGCATTTCAAGTTCATTAATAAAATCAAAAATTCTACGATAAGTAACAGAATCTCCTTTAGAAACTTTTTTGTATGTATCATATAATTTACCAGAACTAATCTCTTCATTATCTTGTGTAAGAATCAATATAGCTTCAAGAACTCTTTGTTGTTGAGTTGGTAGTGTATTAATAATATCTGTTACTTTATTATGTTCAATTCTATTTTTTGCAGTAATTACATAATCACCTAGAACAACATTAGATTCATTATCATCAGCAATATCTCCAGCAGTTGAAAGTAAATCTAAAGCATATCGAGCATCACCTTCTTCTTTTGCTGCCATAGCAGAGCATAAAGGAATTACATCCTCTTTTAAAACATTCTCTTTAAATGACATTGCTGATCTTTCATTCAAAATATCTGCTAATTGATCTGCACGATATGGTGGAAATACGATTTCTTTATCTCTAAGACTACTCATAACTCTAGGTCCTATAAACTTTTTAAAGTCTAGATAATTACTAATTGATAATACAGATACATTTTCAGTACGGGTTAAAGTATATAGTAAGCCATCCCCATCTTTTTCAAGTAAAATATCTATTTCGTCTAAAATAATAATTAAAATAAGTTTATGACCATTAATTTCCTGATCTAGAATATCATCAAATGTATTAATTATTTCTCCTTTTGTCCATCCTCTATATGGAACATCACGCCCTAATCTTTGACAAAGTTGAGCTAAAACCTGATATTCTGTAGTATAATCAGTACATCGAATGTATTCAACATTAATATATGTATTATTATTCTGTGCAGCTTCTAATAATTGTTTCTGTGCAAATTTAGCTGCAGCAGTTTTACCTGTACCTGTTTTTCCATAAATAGTTATATCATTTGGAGTTACATTATCTAATGCATCAATCCAAAACTTAGCAATCATTGTAATTTGATCATTACGATGAGGTAATTGTTCAGGTAAAAACTTATGGCTTAAAGGACTCTTATCTTTAAAAACAGTGTTTCCCCTATCCATATTTGTAAAAATATTATCTTTCATATTGCCACCTATAGTGTATACTTAAAATATGTTTTAAGTATAAAAATCAAATTTAGTATATTAGTTTATGAAAATAATTTTAAATTATTAAAAAAAAACCTATATAAGTAAATAGTAAGTAAAATTTAAATAAATTTAAAGATGTATTTCAAGTGTAAAATACACAGTTTTTAATAAAAAATATTAAAGTACAACTGCAAGTGTAATATTGATATTTATCTTTTATAAATATTTCTATATTCTAATTTTTGTAAATAGTGTGAGAGGTATATTTCAAGTGTAAGTTGTTTATGAAAAAATCCGAATTCGAAACATATATTTCAAGTGTAAGTTTTTTTTAAAAAAACTATATATACCTAATTTTCAAATTTAAATAAAATAAAGAGATATATTTCAAGTATAATTTACAGATGAAATATATCTCTTTTTGTATATAATATTCGTTTTTATGTTTCATTTGAAATACATCTCTCACACACTTAGATGAAAAATTAATAAATTAAATTGTATTATAAAATATCAGATTTTATTAAAAAAATTAGAGTATTATTTCAAGTATAAATAATATTATAAAAACATTAATAAAATTATAATATTATTATAAAAAATTATTAGAAAAAAATTAGAATAAAAATTTAAAATATATAAAAATAAATCAAAAAGATATTTTTAATTTTACAATTCATCAATGTTTATGTTTTTTTGAGAAAATGTTCTTTCAAGTAACCATAAACATTGGAGCTTTGCTTTATATATTCTCTTAATTGTATGAATTAAAGTATCTTTTTTAAGACCATCTTCAAATATTTCATCTGTAATAAGGAAACGTTCAAGTTCATTATTTGGATGGTTTAATTCAAAATCAACTAAAAATTGATTTAATGCAAATCTTATAGACCATATTAAATTATCTTTTAATTGAATACTTGATTTTTTTATCATTTCTTTTTGTTCAGCTGCAATTTCTGTAGCACATCCTACAAGAATCATGTCTTCTTTACCTTTAGGTTGTATTAAATCCATCATATGATCTGGGGGATAATTCACAATATAATGAAAATTTGCAGTATTATCTTCGATTTGATTATTTAACAATCCTTCTTCTTTTAACCACTTTTCTAATAAATTTCTATCTATCATTTTATCACATTAATAAAATTTATAAATAATGTTGTTTAGTTTATTTTTTCTTTTTTTTTGAGGGTGGGACACGAATATATTTGAACAAGAATCATTATAGTTTTGTATAGAAAAATATCTATAAAATTAAAAAATATTTAATATTAAATTAAATATA
>OMVX01000013.1:16893-57179 GCA_900314605.1 uncultured Methanobrevibacter sp.
TTTTTTTTTTTTTTTTTTTTTTTTACATATAACATAAAATTATTAATATTTTATTATTTTTAAAAAAAGTTTAATATCATTATATAATAAATAAAAAATTTGAAATATAATTAAATATAGATATATATACGTATTATATTATATTATTTTCTATCAATATAATAATTTATTTAATTATCCCTATTTTTACATTAAATATTTCCTTTTCTATTTTATTTTTTATTATCTTAAATTAATTATATTATATTTTCATTATTTATTATTTTATTTTTATTTTCAATTTACTTTTTTCATTTTTTTTTTTTTATATATTATATAAATAATAAATTAAAATAAATTAATAAAATTGTATATTATTTATCAGTAGTAACCAGATATTTTATTTACAAAAGGAATTTTACCTAATACAAATGTAATAATCCATGAAATATTAAATACACCTATGACTATTAATAACCAAAATATACATGTTAAAGTCCCTGATAATTTCATTGGTTTTATAAAATGAGGAATAATTCCAAAAATTAATGGATGTTGAATTAAATACATTCCATAACAAGATCTACTAATAGATAATATATATTTTTTAATTGGATTTATTTGAAGTATATTATACAATATGTTTTTTTTACTATCATATATTGATTTAATAAATATAACTAGGGATGATGCTTGTATAATTTGTATTAAACTTAAATCTAAATATGTTTGGAATTCATGTGAATAAGCAAAAACACCTATTTTTAGTTTTAAATAAGAGGATATTAAAAATATTATAAATGATAATAATATTAGCTTATTTGCTCCCATATTTATTTTTTTATTAAAAATATAATATCCTAATATTAAATATGATACTGGAGTATAGAAAAAACTAATATCTAATGCATATTTTAAATGAAGCACATGACAAACTTGGCAAAATATAGAAAATATAATAAAAATTACAATATAATATTCTATTTCCTTTTCATTTGAATATTGAATAAATTTATTAACAATAGGAACTGCAAGTAATACACCTATAATCATCCATGAATACCAATAATAATATAGTATATGATTTGAAATTCCACTAATGAAAACTAATATTGTAAAAAATATTAATGGATACACTACTCTAACAAATCTTTTTTCAAGATATTCTTTTAAATCTATGTTTTTATTTAAAAATAATGCACCTGTAATCATTATAAATACAGGAATAGCAAATTTACATATATTACCCATTTTTGATAATTTAAAATTTAATACTTCTGCTCCACCAGTATATATTAATGAATGAGCTGCAATTACTGCAAATATTGCAATAAATTTTAAAGTGTCATAATATTCTATTCTTTTATTTGTCATTAAATCAAACTCCTATTATTAAAGAAAATAAATATTAGAATATTTTATTCTATTTCATAGGCAGAAATTGTTTGTATAATTTTTAAATCATCTTCTGGTTTTGCTTGAATTTGTAATCCTACAGGTATGTCATCTACTGTTCCAGCTTTAATACTTGCTGCTGGAATACCTGCTAAATTTGCAATAACTGTCAGTACATCATATGCATACATTTCCATAGGTTCAAGTTTATTTCCTATTTTATGTGGAAGTTTTGGTACAGTTGGACCTACAATTAAATCAACATCTTTTAACATTTTATTAATTTCATTTCTTATTAGTGATCTAGCTTGAAGAGCTTTTTTATAGAATTTTCCACTGTATTCTTGCTGTGAAATGTATGAACCAATTTCTATTCTTCTTAAGACTTCTTCACCACAACTTTCCTCTATTCTGTAACCATAATCTCTTCCATCATATTTTCTTGTAGCTGAAAAGAATTCTACATAATTAATTAAATAATATGTTGGAAGACAAATGTCAATATAATCAAAGTTTAGTTCTACAAGTTCAGCTCCAAGAGAAATAAGTTTATTAATTGATTCATCTACTATCTTATTAATTTTACTATCACTTACTTCTGTAAATTCTTTTACTTTACCAATTTTCATTCCTTCTAAAGGTTTTTCTTTTTCTTTAACTTCTTTTGCTGCTTCTGTAAAATTAGGTATTTCATTTTTTAATGTTGTACATTCTTCTTCATCATATCCTGCTATAGTATCTAATGCTAAGCTTAAACCATATACATCTCTACTCATTGGACCAATCTGATCTAGACTCATGGACAAATCAAGTAATCCCTGTCTTGACACCAGCCCATATGTTGGTTTAAATCCATCTATACCACAATGTGATGATGGGTTTCTTATACTTCCTCCTGTATCAGACCCTAGTGCAATATCACACATTTCACTTGCTATTGCTGCTGCTCCTCCACCTGATGAACCTCCTACTATTCTTCCAGGAGCTGCTGGATTGTTACAAACTCCATAATATGATGTTTCTGTTGAACTTCCTGCGGCAAATTCATCCATATTATTTATTCCAATAATTATTCCATCTGCATCTTTAATTCTTTTTATAACAGTTGCATCGTAACTTCCAATATAATTTTCTAAAGTTTTACTTCCAGCTGATATGGTTAAATCTTCAACGTTAATATTTGCCTTTATTCCTATAACCAGACCTGCTAGTGGTCCAACTTCTTGACCATTTTTTATTTTTTCATCAATTTCTTTTGCTTTTTTTATAGATTCTTCTTTATTAAGTTCTATAAATGCATTAATTTCGGGATTTTTATCATCAATTACTTTTATATAATTATTAACATTATCTAATGCTTTTAATTCTCCATTTTTAATAGCATTAGCTTTTTCTAAAACATTCATTAAAACACCTTAAATTACAGTAATATGTAAGTTTGAATATATTTAAATTATATTAATTATTATTTAATTTATATAATAATATTATTTTATTTTTTTTAGATAAATATATTATTAATTTTTATTATTTTAGAATTGATTAATTTTTATTTTTTATTATTATCAATTTAAAAAAACATTATTAACTTATTTATTAAAATTATTTTATTACCCTGTGATTACATGAATCCTAACGCTATAGTATTTGATAATTCTGGAACTTTATTAAAAAGGTTTAAAGCAATTAAAAATGTTAAAACTAATGAATTTATACATGATATTAATTCACTTACTATTATTGATAATTTAGATTTTGCTGCTTTAGTTATTTTACAATTTAATACTAAATGTTTATTAAAAATTAATCCTAATACTTCTATTTTTGATTTAATTTCTCAATATAATATTGATTTTACAGTTAGTTATAGTTCTAAAACTATAGATGAATCTAGTATATTAAATATTATAAAAAATGATTCTACTACAATATCTGATATTACAGATGGCTTTAAACATCTTAAAAAAAATGTTCCTCATATGGATATTTGTAATGGAACTGCTTTAATATTAGATTGTAAAAATCAAGAAATATTATATACTATTACATCTTCTGGTCTATTATTTAATAATGTTAAATTTACAATTCAAAAATTAAAAGAACTAGGATATGATATTTTTATTGCTTCAGGTGATAGAACTGAAGCTATATTAGAAATTACTCATTTACTAAATATTAATCCATCTCATGGCTTTCCTACTGCTTCTCCTGAGAAAAAAAGAGAGATTGTTAAATCTTTAAAAAATAATTATGATAAAGTAGTTATGGTTGGTGATGGTCAAAATGATTACTATGCTTTATTAGAAGCTAATATAGGGGTACTTACTATAGCACAATCTCCTATAGAATCAGACTATCTTATTGAAGCTTCAAATTATATTATTTCTGATATTATCGAGCTGTTAAATTTATTAAATTGAATTTTTTATATATTTATTATTTTTATTTTTAGTTATTTTTATTAAATATAATTTAATTTCGTTAATACCTTCTTTGTTTTCATTATTTTTTCAAATGTATTTAATTCTATAATTCCTTTATCTATAATTTTTAATAATTTTAAATCTAGATTTCCTTCTCCTAATATTAAATGTTGGTCTTTAATACCATTATTATCATTTATATGGAAATATTCAATATTTTTTAATTTAAAAAACTCTTCGCAATCTTTACATGTATTAGCATGTCCTGTATCTATTGTAATTTTTGACCCTGTACTTTCCTGAATTTTTTCTATTTCTTCTATTTTATTTCCTAAGTAATTAAATCTTTTAGGCATATTTTCTACAGATATTTTAACTTTACCTATTTGTTTCGAATAATCTACACATTTTCCAATAGAATCAATCGATAATTCTAAAGCATAGTCTCTAAGCCATTTATCCTTTCTTCCTATTTTTCCAGGGTGTATTGTAATAGTATTTGCTTTTATTTCATTTGCTATATCTATTGCATCTTTGATTTGTTTAACAGATTCTTTTCTTATCCCATCATTTATACTTGCTAAATTTAAATCTACATCAGGACCATGAATATTTATTTCTATATTATTATTTTTTAAATTTTTAATTAATCTATTATCTTTTTTTAATCTATATGATGCATATGGGCCCTCTGCCAATATTTCAATCATTGAAAAATCATTATCTGATGCAATTTCAATTACTTCATTTAAATTTTTATTTAACATTGATAGTGTTGAAAATCCAATCTCCATTTTAATCATTACTACTGATTATAGGTATTTCTATTGTACTTACTTTTGTTATTCTACCATCAGGATTTGTAATTTCTTCAGTATGTGTTTTAATCTCACCAATTTCAGATCCTGGTAAAAATCTATTTTTAATGATTTCAGCTACATCTACAGCTTTACTTATCGCTCTTCCTCTAGCTCTTATGTTAACTTCTGTTTTACCTTCATTTATTTGTGTTACTACAGCTAATACATAGTTCATCACCGGTTTATTCCCTATAAATATATTATTTTCTTCTATCATAGTATTTATCCTCTTTTTAAAACTATATTTAAATATTTAATTATTTAATTCTTTTTTTATCATTAAAAGTTTGTTTACAGCATTTAATACTGCTTGTACACTAGCTTGAATTATATCTTCATCAGCAGATCTACCAGTTGCATCATTTCCTTCACCATCAGAAACCATTACAAACACTTCTCCAAGTGCATTAGTACCACCATTTATTGCTTCAATATGGTATTGTTCTAGTTCAAAAGATGTTGAATCTTTTACCAACCAATCTATTGCATTTAATGCTGCATCAACAGGTCCAACACCTCTTCTTGCTTTTTCTTTCATTTCACCATCAATCAATAATCTTACTGTAGCTGTAGGTGATACACTATCTCCACTTGTTACTGATAAACCTAATAGTTCAACATATTTCTTATCTGATCTGTTCATTTCACTTAAAGCAATTGCTTTTAAATCATCATCAGTTATAGATTTTCCTTTATCACCTAAAGATTTAACATGTTCTAAAACAGCTTTTAATTGATTTTCTTTTAAATCTATATTAAATTCTTTAAGTTTACCTTCAATAGCATGTCCACCACTTTGTTTTCCTAAAACAATCCTTCTTGTTTGACCTACCATTTCAGGCCTTATTGGTTCATATGTATCTGCATTTTCCATTATTCCATGTACGTGAATTCCTGATTCATGTGCAAATGCATTTTTTCCTACAATTGCTTTATTTTGTGATAAATTCATACCTGTTACTCTTGATACAAAGTCTGATACATTAAATATTTTTGTTGTATCTACATCCATAGGATGATTATATAAGGAGATTAATGTCATAATTGTTTCTTCAATAGATGCATTACCTGCACGCTCTCCAATTCCATTTACCGTTCCGTGGAATTGTTCTGCTCCTGCTTCTATTCCCATTAAAGTGTTTGCAACAGCTAGACCAAAGTCATTATGGAAATGTGTACTTAAAGGTACTTTTAATTCTTGTTTTAAATCATATATTAATGATTTAGCATCCATTGGAGTCAGTATTCCAACTGTATCTGGTACATTAATCATATCTACTCCAGCATTTTCTACTTCTTTATAAATTTCTTTTAAGAAACCCCATTCTGTTCTTGTTGCATCTTCTGCTGAAAATTCTACTTTTAGCCCATGATCTTTACTGTATTCTATTATATTAACTGCTTTTTCTTTGACTTTATCTTTTGATAATTTAAGTTTATAGTCTCTGTGAAGTGGACTTGTTCCTATAAATGTATGAACATATTCTAAATCACAATCTAAAACTGCGTCTATATCTTTTTCTACTGTTCGTGCTAAACCACATATTGTACTGTTTAATCCTAGTGATTTAACTCTTTTTGCCGTTTCTCTTTCTCCTTCAGAAGATATTGGAAAGCCTATTTCTATTTTATCCACACCTAGAATATCTAATTTTTCAGCAATTTCAATTTTTTCATCAATTGTTAAAGCAACTCCAGGTGATTGCTCTCCATCTCGTAAAGTAGTATCAAACACAGATATCTTATCTTGTATATTTTTATAATCTTCTTTCATTTTATAAACAGCTTCTCTCACTTTTCTTCCCCAATATTTTTTTTTAAATTATTAAATACAATCTTATAAAATATTAAATTTATTATCTTTTTATTTTTATTATAGTTTAAATATTTTTAATTTTTTAAAATATTTCTATTTAAATTTTATATTTTATTCCTATTTTTTTTATATAAATATTTTATTAAATTAATATTTGATGTTCCGTTACCTAATGCTTTTGTTTTTCTATTTTTTATTGCTTTTAACACACTATCAATATCCATTTCACAATCTATTTCGGTATAACAATCTTTTATAAATTCTATATAATGAGCATCACTTGAACCAATTTCTGCTATTTTTTTCTCTTTAGCTAATTTTTTTCCTTTATAATTTGAATATCCTAATATGAATCTACCATTTTTGCTTTCTACACCATCTATTTTTATATTTTTATTTTTATATTTACAAAACAGCCCATGTCTATAATAACAGAATGGATGAGGTACTATTGCAAGACCCCCTAAATCATGTATTTTATCAACTGTTTCTTCTACTGATAATCCTTTTTTTATTTTTTCTTCTATTCCAAAACCTAGTATATGTCCATATTCACTACTAATTTCAATAGATGGTATTACCAGTATTCCTTCATCATTTTTACTTTCTTGTATTCCAATTTGTGAACCTTCTATTGTATTGTGATCACTTATTCCAATTATATCTAGGTTTTTCTCTTTTGATTTCTTAATAATTTCTTTTGGACTGTTAATTGCATCATGTGAATAATTACTATGTATATGGGGGTCTAATTTAAGTATCATATTATCAATTTTTTATTCATTTTTTATTAATTATTTTCTATATTATATTTCACTGATTTTACTAGTCCTATTGTTCCAGTCATCATTACATCTCCTGCAGGACTAGCATAGTGATAATCTAAAGTAGTTTTTTCTATTATGTCTCTTCTTGGCCCAGCAACAATTACTTTTTCTATTTTTTCTATAGGATTTATAATATATGCTCCATGACCATGATCATTATAGATTTCTTCATTTGTTAAACTACCATTTGCTAATTTTTTTATATATTTTTCTATTGATTCTTTTGTTAGATTACTAGTATGATGTTCAAATATTCCTTGTATTTTTCCTTTATTTATAGATGCTGCTGTAGTATGACCATTACCAATATCTATAACTATATAATTATTCAATTTTTTTGCTATTTTATCATAACACATTCCACATATGGAGGCAAATTTAGTATCCATTAATAAGGGAGTATTTTTTATTTCTATTTTAGTTTTATTTTTTAATTTATTTTCCACTGATTTCATACGAGAATAATATTTTGGAATATTTCCATAGAATGCAAACTCTTCGGGGTATATTGGCTCTGTTAATTTTTCTTTAATTTTTTCAAATCTGAAATTTCTATCTCCCATATTTTTATTATATCCATGGTCTTGTACAGCAATTGCTATATAGTCAAAATCATAATCTATATCATATTCTTTTATAAAATTAGATAATTTATCTATATCTATTTCTTCTAATTTTATTTTTTTATAATTAGAATAATTTTTCGTATTTGATTTATTAACAATTTCTATCCCATATGATTCTACTTGTTTTATATCATCTCTAATTGTTTTTGCACAATTTTCTTCCATTGCTACTTTATATCCTTTATTTATATGTTCCATTATTCTTTTTTTTAATTTTCCACCTCCAATTATTTCTCCTGTAAAATATATATCCTTTTTTGTCTTTTTGATTTTTTGTCCTATTAATAAATGTGGTGATGGTAAAACTAATTTTATTGAATTTTTTATTTCATTTTCACTATTATAATAGATTATATCCTGTGTCCCTGTTCCTATATCTATTGCTAATACTTTCATTATTTCACCATCTATTATTTTTCTTAATATTTTCTAGGTTTCTTTTATCTTATGTATAATTATTTTTATTTATATATTTTTTATTTTAATAACTTTTATAATTATTTTTATCTTATTTTATTATACTTTTTAACTTATATGTTATTACTTATTTGTTATTACTTATAAGTTATAACTTTTAATTTATAAGTTATATTTTATATATTCTAACATATTATTTATAAGGTATAAATTACAATATTTAAGTAATAAGTTATAAACAATAATATGAACTCATTATTAATATCTTTAAATTTTATAATAATGAGTTTTTTTATAAATAAATCATTTATTTATCAATATAATTAAAAATTTATACCTTATATTTTTTTAATTAATTAAATCAATATTATATTTATATCTTTCTTAATTTTAAACATTTTAATGGAGTTTATCTTATGGGAGAAACTATAGCAATTATGAATCAAAAAGGAGGTTGTGGTAAAACTACAACCGTTGTAAATCTTGCTACATCACTTGCTGTTATGGGGAAATCCGTTCTTATTGTAGACATGGATCCTCAAGCTAATGCAACTACTAGTTTTGGTATTGATAAAACAGATTTAGAATATACTATCTATTCTGCTATTAGTGGAGAAGTTTCTATTAAAAAAACAACTTTCCCTACATTTATTCAAAATTTATATATTATACCAAGTAATATTTCCTTAAGTGGTGTTGGCGTAGAATTAAGTAAATTAGAAAATTATCATATAATTTTAAAAGATTTACTAGCGGATGTTAAAGATTTATTTGATTATATTTTAATAGATCTTCCACCATCCCTAGGTATTATTACTATTAATGGTTTAGTAGCTTCAGATACTGTTATTATTCCTATACAAGCAGAATATTATGCTTTGGAAGGAGTTGCAGATTTAATAAATACTATTGACTTAGTAGAAAATAGATTAAACAGTCCTACCCCTATTAAAGGAATTTTATTAACCCTTTATGATACAAGGACAAGATTAAGTAAAGATGTACACGAAGAGTTATTGAAATATTTTGGTGGTAAAGAAAAATTATTCAAAACTGTTATTCCAAGAAATATACGATTGGCTGAAGCTCCTAGTCATGGAAAACCATGTATTATTTATGATTATGAAAGTCCAGGAACAGAAGCTTATATTAATTTAGCTCAAGAAATTTTAGATATGGAAAATAAGGAGGCATAAAATGTCTAAAAATCGAAACCCGGGATTAGGTCGTGGATTAGACTCTCTCATTCCTAATAAATATTATAATGACGATTTTGATGCTAATTCTGCCCAATCCTTAGAAGATATGTTAGATGATCAATCAGAAGATTCTACTTCAAATCAAGAAAATGATACTAAAGAAGTTACAAATTCATCTGAAAAAGAAAACATCGACAAACAAAAGGATAATGCTCAAAAACCTAAAGAAAATGAAAATTCTTCTAATAATAATACTATAAAAGAAGAAAAACCAGTTCAAGAAGATTCTGTTGTACAAAAACATGTTGAAGAAGTTTTAGAAATTGTACGAAAAAACCCTAGAATTACTCTCTGGTCTGTTCATTCTTCTGCAGTTTTTAGATATTTAAGAAAAACTCAACCAGAGTTTAGTATTAGTAATGAAGCTTCTTCTTTAATTGATGAAGTTGTTTCTCAAAAATATCCTGAAATTTGGCAATTATTTGAAGATGATTTATAAATTTTTCTTTTTATTTTTAATTATTTACTAAATACTTTTTTTTTATTTAGAAATTATCTAATGCAGACTGATAATTTCCTTTTATTTTAATATAAGGTTCAGCTCTTGATGTTACCACACCTATCTTTTTTAAATCATTTATACTGTTAAACCCTTTTTTATTTCTTATATCTATAATACGTCGTGCTGATTTAAGTCCAATACCCGGAACTCTTATTAGTTCATTAAAACTAGCATTATTAATTTCTATTGGAAATATATCCATTTTACTTGCAGCTAGAATTTTCGGGTCTTCTTCAAGGGAAATATTGTTATCTTCATTAAAGACTAATTCTTTAGCTTTAAATTTATATTCATTTAATAATGCATCTGCATGATATAATTGATTTGTTCTTTGTGGATTACAGTCACATTTACTTTCTAGTTCTGTTTCTTCCATTGATATAAACGGTGAAAAATAAGTTCTTTTTAATTCTGTCTTTTTATATATTTTTTCCATTCTTTTTAAAATTTCTAAATCAGTTTCATCGTTTGCTCCTACTATTAATTGTGTTGTAGGTCCTGATGGACATAAGTTTTTGTCTTTTTTATATAATGAATTTACCCAACTTAACCTTTTTAATATATCTTTGTTATAATCCTTTGTTGATGCTATTTGGCTCAAACCATCAGAAGATGCAGCTTCTATATTTATACTTACCCTATCTGCAAGTTTCATAGATCTTTTAATAGAATCTTTACTTGCACCAGGGATAATTTTCAGATGTATATAATCTTCATATCCATAGTTTTTTCTTAATATATTACAGGTTTCTACCAGTCTTTCCATTGTATTATCTATAGTATCACTTACTCCACTGCTTAAAAATAAGCCATTTACTATTCCTTGATTATAATATCTAATAAAAATCTTAGCTATTTCATTAGGTTCTAGTTCTATTCTTGTAAAATCTCTTTGGCACTGATTTAGACAATATTTACAATCATTTTTACATTTATTTGTCATTAATGTTTTAAATAATGGTATTATACAACCATTCTTTCCAGTAGCAGGATAGATACCAGGTAGATTTACATCTGATATTCTACTATGATTTTGTGAATCACATAAATCAAACTGTGCACTATCAGATAATACTTTAGTTTTTTTTAAACTGTCCATAATATCAAAAATTTAATTTTTTTCAATATTAATTATAATATTCTTATTAATTTATTAATTATTAGAATATTTTTAATAAACTTTTAATAATATTATTTATACTATCTATATATATGAATATTGTATTAGCTGGAACTGGTAGTGCAGTTGGAAAAACAACTATTTCAACTGGAATAATGGGTGCCCTTTCTAAGGAAAAAAATGTACAACCATTTAAAGTAGGTCCTGATTTTATTGATCCTTCTTATCATAGTTTAGCTACTGGTAATATTAGTAGAAATTTGGATTCTTTTTTTATGAATGATTATCAAATAAATAAATGTTTTAAAAGAGGTTTAGAATTATCAAATTCCAAATATGGAATTATTGAAGGGGTTAGAGGTTTATATGAAGGTATTAGTCCTACTGGAAATGTAGGTAATACTGCTTCTATTGCTAAATCTTTAAATGCTCCTGTTATTCTTATTATAGATTCTAGAAGTTTAGTTAAAAGTGCAGCTGCACTTGTTTTAGGTTTTAAATCTCTTGATTCTGATGTTAATATTCAGGGTGTTATTTTAAATAAGGTGAAAGGTAAAAAACACTATCTTAAAACTAAAGAAGCTATAGAATCTTTAACCAATACTCAGGTTATTGGAGGTATACCTCGAAATGAAGATATAGAAGTTCTTCAACGTCATTTAGGTCTCGTACCAGCTCTTGAAAGAGATAATATTAAAAATAATATTGATAAATGGGTTGAAGTTGTAGAAAATTATATTGATTTAGATGCATTAATCACTATTATGAAAGATTATTCTGCCGACTCTAATAAAGCTATTAATAATCGTATTAATCAAAGTATTAAAAATAACTCATATAAATCAAGCATAGGGTTAAATGAGGATTATCGAAAAGAAGAATCTTTCCAATTATGGAATAAATCTAATAAACATCATTTAAAAATAGGTGTTGCTCAAGATGAGGTTTTTTCTTTCTATTATCAAGAAAATCTAGAATCATTAGAAGATAATAATGCTAAAATTATAGAATTTAGTCCTTATAAAGATGAAGAAATTCCAGATGTTGATGGATTATATATTGGTGGCGGTTATCCAGAATTATTTATTAAAGAACTTCAATCTAATGAATCTATGAGAAAATCTATTTATGATTTCTATAAAAATGAAGGATATATTTATGGAGAATGTGGAGGATTAATTTATTTAAGTAATTCTATTGATAATTATAAAATGTGTCAGGCCTTACCATACTCTTCTTTTATGAATAAACATGTTCAAGGTCTATCTTATACTATTGCTAAATCTTATCAAGATAATATTATATCTTCTAAAGATGAAATTATAAGAGGCCATGAATTCCATTACACATCTATTAAAACTGATGATAATGCACAATTTGCTTTTAATGTTTTAAGAGGTAAAGGTATTGTAAATAATATGGATGGTTTAATTAGTAAAAATCTTCTTGCAAGTTACATTCATATCCATGCTTGTTCTCATCCAAATTTTGCTTATAATTTTACTACTAACATTTATGAAGATAAAAATTAATCTTCTTAATTTTTTTATTTGTTTATTTTCTTATTTTCTATTAGGTTAATAGTAAATATTAAATTTATTTTTTTAAAAAACAAGTTTAGAAAAGCTTTACTCTTCAATTATATCAAATTCTTATTTATAATTCCTTTTATATACTTAATTAACAATTATTTTATACTTAATAACTAATTTTTATATTCTTAATTAACTAATTTTATTTCTTAATTAATCTTTTTTATATAATTATTATTAAATATTAAAATAATTAATAAAAGCTTATATATTTTTATTTACTAATATTAATTAATTTTAATTTATTTAATTATAATTTTTAAGGTTATTTTCATGATTTTTGATAAAATTAAAGACATTGATTTATTTCATCCTTATATATTAATTTTACTTATGATTATTTTTGTTTTAATTTCTTTACCTATTCATTTTACTAATTATTCTTTACTTCCTACTCCTTCCATTATATTATTCCTATATATTTTTTTAGGATTTTTATTTTACTTTTTAGGAATAATTTTTTCAAAATTATTATTTCATAAACTTAATTTTATCAAAAAACTCAAATCTTTACAATTACATATATCTTCAGATAATTTAAATCATCAACCTATTCATAACTTTAAAGGATATTTAAAGGAGCTTCCTTTATATGGTAATTATTCAAAATTAGAACTATTTCTTGTAGCCTTAATTTTATTTACTTTACTTTTACAAGTCATTAATTTTTACTTTTTAGGAGGTATTCCATTATTCAGTGGAATACTCAAAGGTAAAGCTGCTGGAAAATTATGGTTTATTTCTTTTATCTTGTTTTTACCTTCAATTAATATTTTACTTTCTAAATATAATCGTAAATCTCATTATTTATTATTAATTACGGGTATTTTTTTATTTGCACTAACTGGTTACAGAACCACTCCTATAGCTATCTTTTTAAGTAGTTTTATAACATTATATTATACTCGTAAGATTTCAACTAAATATATATTATTATTTTTAGGACTTATTTCAATTTTACTTTTATCAGTAGGTTTTATAGCTGTTAAATCAATTGAATGGCAACATTGGACTTTAAATCCTATTGAACTTATTTCCTATAGAGCAGCTTTTACTTTAAATATTTTAGATAAAGTTATACCTATCCAAACTACTACACATGGTAATTTATTTTATTCTACTATTACAGGATATTTTACTCATACAGATCCTCGTATTTTAGTTGGACAAGCTGTTTTATCTCAAACTAAATCTATTACTTCTACCATATTAGGTCCATCTCTTTTAGATTTTGGAATAATTGGAATGATTATTCAAATGTTTTTTATCGGTTTAATCCTTAACACTTTACATACTATTCAATCCTACCAACATTATATTTCTACAGCATTTTATGGAATAATCTTATCACAATCTATTATTTGGATTGAAACCGGACCAACAGATATAGTTATTTGGATTTTTTATCTTATAGCTATTTTAATCATTTTTTTTATTTTAAATAAATTAAAATTTATCAATTAATTTTTTCCATAATAATTTAAATATTAGATTAAATCAAATTATCATTATAATACTTTTTTCTACTTGGGTTGGTTTATATGAAAAATTCTTCTAAATCTAATTTAAATAAGAATAATTACTCAAATCATCCTATTCTCCTAGAATTGAATATGACTCCAGAGGAGTTTGAAAAAAAATATGGTGTATCATTTGATGATTTTGAAAATGACGTAGATTTATCTACTCATCAATTATTAGAACAATTAGATTTATTAGAAGATGAAACTCAAGAAAAAAATAATTCTACTAAAGAAAAATCTAATTTAAAAGACCGCAAAAAATTTTCTAATAAAAAAAATAATAAAAATTCTGATTCTAAAAAAAAGTCATCTTCTTATTTTTCTCTTTCTAAAACTTCTAATAATAAATATATCAATCAAATTAAAGATATTGAAGATGAATCTATCAGTTCTGGTATTAGTAATGTTAGAACTTTTTTTAATCAAAATAGATATACAAAAGTTTCAGATAGGGAATTAGAGGAAGTAAGAACTATTGCTGTTGCTTGCGAACTTGCCCCTGCTAAAACACTTATTCCTATTTTAAAACTTATTAGAAAATTTGAAAAAGAAAATTCTTTAAATTGGAAAAAAACTCGTATTATCGGATTAGTTCATGGAGAAGGTGCTGAAGAATTAATTAAACCTTATTGTGATGATATATTTTATATTGGTCAAGGTAGAAGAGCCAATCGTTCTCGTAATTCTAAAATTAATCTTTTTAGATTAATTATTCAGGATATTTATAAGGCTACTATTGCTATGTCTGGAGAACAAATAGATTTACTAATTACTTGTGGAAATGCAGGTGATGTTAGAAAATCTATTTATGCTGCTAGATTACTTCGTACTCCTGTTTTACATATAGAACAGGATATTTATAATCCTATTGAATTTATATCTTATGCTAATCTTATAGTTACTACTTCTTTTGATAATGAGATTTACTTAAAAAAACAATATGGTCTTAAAAATGTTAAAAATATTGGAGGATTTCCTCAGGCGGCTTATGTTCATAGTATTCTTAAATCTAATCAATTACTCAAAAAAGACGATATTATCAAACAATATGGTTTTGATCATTATATTTTAGTAGTTTTAGGTGGAGATTTATCTTTAGATGATGTTCAAGATTTAATACCCTTGATAGATGGTTTTGATTATCCTACCTTAATTGCTCCTTATCGTTTTGATAAAAAATTTGTTGAAGATTTATCTAATTCTGATAAAGTTATTATTTTAGATAATTTTGTTGATGTTTTAAGTTTATCATATCATTGTGATGCACTTATTTTTGGTGCTGGTATGGGTATGACAATAGAAGCAGGAGTTCTTAAAGTTCCTTCTGTTAAACTCTATGGTTTCCACCCATTCCATAGTAGTATAAATTTAGCAAAAGACATGAATATTCCTATAGTTCAGATATATGATATTCCTAATGTTTTACAAAAATTATATCCTCCCCAAGGAGATATTGTTCATGATGGACAATTAGCAGCTTATAAGGTTGTTAATTTAATTAATAATTTTGATTACTCCCTTAAAAAAGGAGATTTTTTATCTACAATTAAAATTTGGAGAGCTCGATCCAGATTTAAAAAATCTAGAAAACGTTCTTTTTCTTCTAAATTTAAAAAATTTTTTAAAAAATCTAAATAATTTCTTTAATCTATTATTTTTATTCTAACTTTTTTTATATTATTTTTTTTTAAATTCTATCCCCTATTTATCAAAAAATATATTTATTATATATAAATTTTTTGATTTGTTTTAAACAAAAATACTTAATAAGTTACTATATATAATTAAATATGTGATATTATGGTTGTTAAAATCGGAATTATCAAAAGTGGTAATATTGGTGCTTCACCAGTATTAGAACTCTTACTTGACGAAAGAGCAGATAGACCTAACATTGATGTTAGAGTATTTACTTCTGGTGCAAAAATGAACCCAGAACAAGTTGAAGATGTTGTCCCTAAAGTTAAAGACTTTGATCCTGACTTCTGTATCTTCACTAGTCCTAACCCAACTGCACCAGGTCCAGCAAAAGCTAGAGAATTATTATCTGCTATGGACGTTCCTGCATTCATCATTGGAGATGCTCCAGGTAAACGTGCAAAAGATGAAATGGATGAACAAGGTATTGGATACATCATTGTAGAAGCTGATCCTATGATCGGTGCTAGAAGAGAATGGTTAGACCCTACTGAAATGTCTTCATTCAACGCTGATGTTATTAAAGTATTAGCTGCTACTGGTGCTTACAGATTAATCCAAAACACTATAGATGCTGCAATTGCTGATGTAGAAGCAGGTAAATCTGTAGAATTACCAAAATTAGTTATTAATGCTCAAAAAGCTGTTGATGCTGCTGGATTTGCAAATCCATATGCTAAAGCTAAAGCTTATGCTGCATATGAAATTTGTGCTAAAGTTGCTGATATCGACATGAAAGGTTGTTTCATGATGAAAAATTATGAAGAATACTTACCTGTCGTAGCTGCTGCTCACGAAATGGCTACTGTAGCTGCTCATTTAGCTACCGAAGCAAGAGAAATTGAAAAATCCAACGATACCGTTTGCAGAACTCCTCACATGGGTGACGGTTCTACCGGTTCTAAAGTTGAATTAATTTCAAAACCTCAATAATTTTAATTTTTAGTAGTTTTTAACTACTACCTTATTTTTATTTTTAATATAATCAATTTTTTAATATTTTTTCATATAACCTTATTTTAGAACAATTGTTTTAAATAATTTAATACTATTTTAATTAAAAAAAAGTTATTTATTTTTATAATACTCCTTTTGTACTAGGTATTTTATCATGTTCTATTATACATGCATCATGCATTGATTTTGCAAAAGCTTTAAACAGTGCTTCTGCTTTATGGTGGTCATTTTCACCAATTGATTTTCCATATAGATTTATTTTTGCTCCATTTGTAAAAGATTCTAAAAAGTGTTTTATATTATCACTTGTTAAATCCCCTATTTTTTCATTTTTAAAGTTTAAATCTAAATTACAGTAACTACGTCCGCTTATATCTATTGCAACTGTTGCTAATGCATCATCCATTGGAACAGTCCTATCAGCCATACGTCTTATTCCTCTTTTATCACCTATTGCCTCAAGGAAACTTTCACCTAATATGATTCCAATATCTTCTACTGTGTGATGATCATCTACTTCAATATCTCCATTTGCCTTTATTTTCAAATCCATCAAACTATGTTTAGCAAATGATTCTAACATATGATTTAAGAAATTAATACCTGTATCAATATTATAGGAACCTTCTCCGTCTATGTTTAATTCTAATATTATATTAGTTTCATTTGTTTTCCTTCTATTTTTCACATTTCTTGACATATTATCACTATAATTTTTTTAGTTATTTAATTATCATAATATGGTTTTTGATATTTTTTATCTATCCAGGGCCTATTTATTTTTATTGCTTCTTTATTACATTTCATTTGGCATAACATACAAGCATGACAAAATTTAAGGTTAGATACATGTGCTAATTTATTACTTATATTCCATATTTTTTCCCCTTTAGCACATACTTCTTTACATTTTCCGCATCCATTGCATCTATTCTTATCTATTATTATTTCTATTATATAAACACCCTCTTTTAGAAATTTTATTCTTTGTTATCAATTAAATTTAATAATTTTGTTTTAATTATATTATAATTTTAATGTTGCAATTGATAATGCTTTAAATCCTATGTAAATAGGTTTTCCTATAGATAGTTTCAAATCTTTAGATGATGATAAGGTAACATCAGCACAAATATTTATTCCATCTACTTCTACTACAAGTCTTATCATTTCATTTATTAATTTCATTTCTACTATTTTTCCTTTTAAAATATTACCTATACTTGTCTCTTTTGGTTTTAACATTACTATTATATTATCATAACTTATTAATCCTATAATCGTATCTCCTACTTCATACTCTTCTTTAACTGGTAAGGTTATTATAGTATTATTCATTTGTATTTTCATTAAACTTCTATTTTTATTCACTTCCACTACAGTTCCCTCTATT
Organism: uncultured Methanobrevibacter sp.; assembly: GCA_900314605.1. Classification (GTDB taxonomy): domain Archaea; phylum Methanobacteriota; class Methanobacteria; order Methanobacteriales; family Methanobacteriaceae; genus Methanarmilla. The sequence continues at coordinate 35,281 of OMVX01000013.1, forward strand.
TCATTAACATCCCTATGTAGTTTCATTATAGCATTTATTTTTTTACATTCTTTAAGAATAGCTTCTCCTTCTTCCGTTAAAGTAGCACTACCTCCCCCACCACTTCCTCCTTTAGAAGTATTTACTAGTGCAATGTCTAAATTTTTTTCTATCTTATCTATATAATTTAGAGCTGTTCTATATGAAATTTTTGTTAATTTTGCTGCTTTAGTAATAGAACCAGTATTTTTAATATTTTTTAAAAGATTAAATTTCCTTTCATCTAATAAATAACCTTTTCCATCAATATTTATTTTATATTCTATTCCCGCTGTAACTTCTGTCATATTACCTACCAGATTCAATATTATTTTCTTATTTATAGTAATTTTTAGATATATTTTTGATTTATATTATACCCTTTTTTCAATTAATCTTATCATTTTTACATAAATTCCTTTTAATGGCCCTGTTTTATTTTCAAAATCTTTAAGTGTTTTTACATCGTTTTCATCAAAAACTTTTAGTATTAATAAACTTATGAAATATATAATTGGACTAATTATTACTCCTATTAATAATCCATATATGTTTGAAGGAAGCAAATATATAATTCCTCCCATTATTAAGGAGGATATTATAATATTCATTATTTTAATTTTTTCTATCTTTGCTTCTGTTTTTTTAAGTGTATAATAAATACTTGGTATTGTTAAGATTATTGTAGTAATAGTGGTTGCTATAGCTCCACCATTAATCCCTATTGCTTGTATAAAAAACCAATTTAGAACAACATTTAAAGCAGATCCTAATACTAAAATATACATTGTAATTTTAGGATATCCTATTCCTTGAACTATTCCTGTGGAAACTCCATAAATTGAATAGAATGTCATACCAATTACAAGGATAGATAATGCAGGTGCCCCACAACTGTATGCACTATTAGTAAAGTAGACAAGTCTCATTATTGGCCCTGCAAACACTGAAATGAATATACATAATGGTACTGTAAATATTAGTGAATATTCATATGATTTAAAAACATATTTGTCTAATAGTTCTTTATTTTTTGTACTATATGCAGCTGATGCTGCTGGTAATATTGTTGTTGCTATTGATATTGATATTGTTAAAGGAAGTCTTGCAATCGGATCTGCTGCTGTAAAATATCCAATTAAATTATTTGTTAAAAAAACTCCCATAATTATAGTTGATATACTATATATAACCATTTCTGCTAGTGCAGTAATTGTTACAGGTATAGAGAAGAAAATTAATTGTTTAGCAAGTTTTAATTCATCTCTTCTTGTAAAATTAAAATTTTCACTTCTTTTTTTTTGAATAAAGTTTCCCATATATTTTTTGTAGATTATATAACCAGTACTTGCACTAGCCATAAATCCTACTACACTTCCAAGTACTCCTCCTGTTGCTTGTAAACCTATTAATATAAATCCTGACGCACATAAAATCATAACTATTTGTTCAACAGCTCTTGTTGCAACAATATATTCCATTTTATATACACCTTGAAAAGCTCCTCTATATGCACCAACTATTACACTAAAAGGAGTTATAAGTCCTACTGTTTGTAGAGGAAGTAAAGCATCAGGATTTCTCCAAACTTCATTTGCAATATATGGCCCTACTATGAATACCATTAAAAATCCCATTAATAGCCCTAATATTATCATTGTTTTTAAAGCTGTTAATATAGTTTGTCTGGCCATATCTTCATTATTTAGAGCTTTATATTCAGATACATATTTAGCTATTGCAGGGGGTAGTCCTCCTGCTGCTAAAATTTGGAATATTCCTTGTAAAGGTAGAGTTAATCCTAGTATCCCATACATAGCTGGTCCTAGTAAGTTTGTCATCATAAACCTATATACATAACCACCTACACGGAATATAATATTTCCAAAAAGGATAAAAAAACTTCCTTTAGCTAAGCTAGGATTACTCATATTAACACCTATAAATTCAATTAATTTTTACTATTTATGAGTTATATCTTAAAATTAGATTTCTATTATTATATTTATTCATCAAAATTAGTCCCTTTATTTCTATAACCACGTTCTTTACTTTGGTGATGGTTTACTTCTTCATCAAAATTAGGGTTCCATCGTTTTAAATTTGGTAAAAAATACATTAATAATCCTGTTGCATCTTCTTCTCTTAAATCGGGATTTTTATCTAACATTTCTTTTGCTTTTTTTACTATCATATCTTGAACTGTTAAATTTGGTTCTGTAAATTCTCCATTTTGATAACATTCACTACAGTAATATTCATTTTTTGAACCATCTTTATTAGTACCTAATTCATCTCCTCTACTCATAGGTTTACCACAAGAATTACAAAATCCCATCTTACCACCTTATTAGAATATTTAAAAATAATATAAAAATTATAAAAAAAGATAAAATAAATAATTTTTTAAAAATCCTTTGGATTTTTTTTTAAAAAATTATATAAAAAAATAGTTAATTAAATTTTTTCATCTTCATCTAGAGCGAGTCTCATATTATCTGGGTCTACTGGGAAATGTGCTAAGAAATCATCAGCAGCTCTTCTTGGATCTTTAGAACCAATTATGTATCTTCCAGCAATGATTATGTCTGCTCCTTTAGATGTTGCTTCTTCAACTTTTTCAGGAGTAATTCCTCCAGCAACAGCTACTAAACCATTTTCACCTAAAATTTCTTTAATCTCTTTAATATTACCCCATTCTGTCATATTGCTTGTATCTTCACCTTTTTCAGCTAATGTAGTTTCTAAATCTACATTTCTATGGAGCAATACTATATTTGGTTTAAGTTCACTTTTAATTGCTTTTAGTTTTTCAGTGAAGTTATCTACATTCATCATATCCAATATAGAATATATTCCTTGTTTTTGAGCTTCATGTATTGCTTTTTCTATAGATTCAACAGTTCCAAGACCAGATATAGCTACTGCATCTGCAGTTTCATCTGCAGCCATTTTGACTTCTACTCTTCCAACATCTAATGTTTTTAAATCTGCAATAATAAAAGCATCTGGACGTAATTCTCTGATTTTACTTACTACTCCTACACCAAATTTCTTTACAAGAGGAGTTCCTGCTTCAATAAGGATTCTTTCTCTTTCTGGTAATGCATCCATAATCCTTTTAACTGCATCTAAATTGTCTAAATCCAATGCTACTTGTAAATAAGGAGCATTCCATAATCTTTGTACTTTGAATCCCATTATTGGATGTGTTCCTCTGTCTTTTTCTGCTAAAACTTTATCAATATCAGGATAACCAGTCATTGCTCTTCTTAAAGCTAATTTTGTAGCACCATAATTGTATTGGTATATTTTTCTATAATCTTTAGCTTCTGGATGAATAAATACTGATACCATTATTACTAAATCATCAGCTTTATCTTTAGGAATTATTCCTTCTTCTACAGCATCTGCAATTGCTCTTCCTACAGCAGTTTGTGCAGGTCCAAATACTTTATTTGCATCTTCTATATTACCTACAGTTACTTTTGGTATTATTAAGGTTGCAGGTTTTGTCATTAAATTTGGTCTTATTACTGTAATAAGTGGTGTATGACCAACTGATAGGTTGGTTAAACTACTTGCAAAAGCAGTTCCTACAGGACCTTCTTTTTCACCAATTGTTAAATCAACATGTGCTAATTCATTTCCATCTCCAATAAGAGCTTCTCCTATATTAAACATATATTATCCTCCATATATGACATCTTTAGTTTTGCATAAAATATTACTTCTATTTTGTATAACTAATATACATAATATAATATTAAAATACTGCTATATATTTTTATTTTTATTAATTTATTTTTTAAAACCTTTTTTATATTTTATAAACTATTTTTTTTATATCATTAATTTATTTTTTATATTATTTTTTTTTAGAAATGAATCCTTTGAGAAGTATTTCTAGGTATTGGTAATTTTCTATAAGGCATATCTTCATTTTCTTTTGATACTATTTCTATCAACTCTTTAATATCCATATTCACTTTTTCTCCACTAGACCTTACAGTTACCTGGAATTCTTCTGATTCTATTTCATTATCTCCTACTACAAATGTATATGGAACCCATTCTTTTCCTGCATTTCTAATCTTTTTACCTACTCTATCTTCACTATTATCAATATCTACTCTAATATTAGCTTTTTCTATTTTGTCTGCTAATTCATTTGCATATTCAATGTGCCTTTCTGCTATAGGCAATATTCTCACTTGTATGGGACTTAACCATACTGGTAGCATAGGTTGTTTTTCATTTATTTCTATTGCATTTTTTTCTAATAAACTACATATTACTCTTTCAATACTTCCTGTTGGTGAGCAGTGTAATATTATAGGATGATGTTCTTTATCATCTTCACCTAGGTATTTTATATCAAATCTTTTACCACTTTCAATATCTATTTGCACTGTAGGGTTTTCTATAGGTCTTCCTAAATAGTCTATAGCTGCGAAGTCTATTTTACAACTCCAATAATGTTTTCTTTCAGGTAAGATTTCAAGTAGCATTGGTTTATTTATTCTTTTAGCTGTATTATACATCCATTCTTTATGATCTTTATAAAAATCTTCAGTTGCTCTAAAAATAATTTCATAATTTACATCTAAATCTTTACCAGTTTGTACACACATATCCACTTGTTTATCAAATTCTTCTAATGTTGATTCCATATCTTTACAGAAACTGTGGAAATCTGGCATAGTGAATGCTCTTAATCTTTTTAATCCTACTACTTCTCCTTTCTGTTCATATCTAAAACTATATGTTGAAAGTTCATAGACTTTTGCTGGTAAATTTTTCCATGTTAAAAAAGTGTTTTTCATTACTCTAAATGCTCCAAAACAACATGCAAATCTAAGCATCAATGGATTTTTTGTTGCAGTTCTATATTGTCTTTCTCCAAATTTTGCAGCATGTTCTTTTATCGCTTCATTTTCTAAATTATAGAAAACTGGAGTTTCTATAGGCATTGCTCCTTGACTTACAACTAGGTCATAAACATAATCTGCTAATAAATCTCTTATTAATCTTCCTTTTGGATACCATTTTAGATTTCCTGCATCAGATGCACTTTCATTATCACATATTTCTTTTTCTTTCATTAATTTTACATGTGGAGGTTCTCCTTCATCTGATTCTCCTTTTCCTATTTCATATTTAACTAATTTTTCTAGCTGATCTTTTCCGTTATAGTTAAATTCTTTGATATCACTAGTTTTACTATCATTTAATATATACCATTTAGATTCTGGACCTTTTTCTTTTGTTTCTTCTTCATCTATTTCAGTACTTATTGTTCGTGATAGTTCACTTAATGGATGTCCCTTACATGATAATTCGAAACCTTTATACCAACCAAATGGTACTCTGTATACTTCATATCCTTCTTCTTTCAATAATTCTTTTGCTTTTTTTAATATATCTATTGCAAATTTTGGAGATCCGAGTGAACTTGATAAATGTGCATATGGATAAAGTACTATTCTTTCTGCTTTTACTTCTTTACTTACCTGTTTAGCTTCTTTTGCTAAGTTCTTAGCAATAGCGTCAGGATTTTTTTCATCATCTTTTTCTACAGATGTAAACACTACTAAGGATTCATTAAATACTCCTTCTTTATTAGTCTCTTTAATCTCTTCAGCTACTGGAGTTTTATTTTTTGTTTTGTATTTTAAATAATCAGAATGTATTATCAATACACGCATTTAATCACCTTGTTTTTTTAAATATTTAAATTCCATTTAATATTTTATTTAATATTTACATTAAATTTAATTTTTTTTTTAATTTTATAATAATTTATTTTTTACAATTTATATTATTTTATTATTTTTTTAAAATATTAATTATACATTCTCTTTTATCAATAATTTATATTATTTTATAACTTATTACTTATAACTTATAATATATTTATTATAACTTATATCTTATAATAATTTATTATAAGTTATATCTTATTACTTATTTTTTATAACTTATTCCTTAATTCTTATAACTTTTTACTTATTTCTTATTAGTTATATTTTATAACTTATAACTTATTTTTTAGAACTTATATTATATAACTTATAACTTATTTCTTATAACTTATATTATATAATTTATAACTTATTTTTTATAACTTATCTAGTATAACTTATAACCTATTTCTTATAACTTATATCTTATAACTTTTTACTTATTTCTTATTTCTTATATTTTATAACTTATAACCTATTTCTTATTAGTTATATATTATTAGTTATATCTTATAAATTATATCTTATATTTTAAAACTTATTACTTAAATCTTATAAGTTATAACTTATTCTTATTAATTTTTTCTTATAAGTTATAACTTATTCTTACTAATTTTTTCTTATAAGTTATAACTTAAACTTACTAAATTAATCTTATAATTTTCTCTAAATTTTATCATTATTTTTTCAAATTTTTCCCTTAGCATATAATTTATTTTTTTTTACATCAATTAATTATTCTTTTTATTCAAATTTTTTTATTATAAGTTATTACTTATAACTTATACATTCCATTATAATATTATTTTTTTTATTTTTTTTATATAATTTTTATTTTTTTATCTTTTTTTTAATATTTTGTTCATATCACTTTTTTTTAAATTTTCATTAAAAAAAAATAGAAATACTAATCTTATTTTTTCACTTAATTTTATTTTTAAAATTTTATTTTTTTTATCTTCTTTTTATTATAACTTATAACTTATAATTTATAATTAAAATATATTCATTTTTAATTATATTTTTTTTACATTATTAATTTTTATTCCTATTTTTTTATTATATTGTTTATAATTTTTCATATCTATTTTTCTCTATTTTTCAATTTTTTTTTTTAAATATTTTTTTTTATTTTATACAATATTTAATCAATTTTTTATAAAATGAATAATAAAATAAAAATATATTATAAATTATTGTTGTGATTTTATGAATAGTGATATTATTAAAAAAGGTTCTCAGCGAGCACCTCATAGGTCTCTTTTAAGAGCTTGTGGACTTAATGATCAAGACTTTGATAAACCATTTATTGGTATTGCAAATAGTTATGTTGAAATTGTTCCAGGTCATATTCACCTTAGACATTTAGTTGAATTTGTTAAACAGGGTATACGCGATGGAGGAGGTATACCTTTTGAATTTAATACAATGGCTATTTGTGATGGTATAGCTATGAATCATGATGGTATGAAATATTCTCTTCCTTCAAGAGAGATTGTTGTAAGTACTGTTGAAAGTATGTCTAAAGGTCACAGTTTTGATGGCCTTGTACTTATGCCTTCTTGTGATAAAGTAGTTCCAGGAATGCTTATGGCAGCTGGTAGATTAGATATTCCTTCAATTTTGGTTACTGGTGGACCAATGGAACCTGGACATTATAAAGGTAAAAATGCAGATTTAATCTCTGTTTATGAAGCATGTGGTCAATTATACGCAGGAACTATTACCGAAGACGATTTAGATGAACTAGAACGTTCTGCTTGTCCAGGAGCTGGAAGTTGTTCCGGATTATTTACAGCTAATACTATGGCTTGTATTACAGAAACTTTAGGTATGTCCCTTCCAATGTGTGCTACTTCTCTTGCTTTAAGTGAATTTAAAGAACAAATTGCTTATGAATCTGGTAAACGTATCGTTGAATTGGTTAAACAAAATATTAAACCTTCTGATTTAATGACACAAGATGCTTTTGAAAATGCTATAGCAATGGATATGGCTTTAGGAGGAAGTAGTAATACAGCTCTTCACATTCCGGCTATTGCTTCTGAATTTGAAGATAAAGGAGTTAAAGTCACTCTTGATTTATTCGAAGAATTTAGTAATAAAATTCCTCATATTACTTTACTATCTCCTGCAGGTACTAGTACAATGCTAGATTTACATAATGCCGGCGGTATTCCTGCAGTTTTAAAATCTTTAGATTCTAAAATTAATAAAAATTGTAAAACTTGTTCTGGAAAAACAATTGGGGAAATTATCGATGGGGCTACTATTGAAGATTCAGAGCTCATTCGCCCTTTAAATAATCCAATTCATGAAGCAGGAGGACTTTCTATTTTAAAAGGAAATATTGCTCCTAATGGTTCTATTGTTAAAAGTGCTGCTGTTACTGAAGATTTATTATATTTAAAAGGTCCTGCTAAAGTTTATAATAGTGAAGAAGATGCAGTTAATGCTATTTTTTCCAATGAAATCGTTGAAGGGGACATAATTGTTATCCGATGTGAGGGTCCAAAAGGTGGCCCTGGTATGAGAGAAATGTTAAACCCTACTTCTGCTATAATGGGTATGGGTATTAAAAAAGTTGGCTTAATTACTGATGGAAGATTTTCAGGTGGTACTAGAGGACCTTGTATAGGTCATGTTTCTCCTGAAGCTATGTCAGGAGGCCCTATTGGTCTTTTACAAAATGGTGATATCATTGAAATTGATATTTCAAATAAAACTATTAATGTCTTATTATCTCAAGATGAATTAGATTCTCGTAAAGGCACTGTTAAACTTCCTGAAAAATCAGTAGATGGTTGGTTAGCTTTTTATAGACAATCAGTTTCTTCTGCTGATAAAGGTGCTATATTAAAATAGTATTTTTTATTTTTTCTTATATCTTTTTTATTCTATTTTTTATTTTTTTTTCTTAAAATGTATTTTTTGCTTTTTTTTTTCATAGATTTTTATTATAATTAGCCTTATTTATTTTTAATAATTTTTTATTTATTTCATTATTCTTTAATGAATTTTTAAATTTATTTAATTATAAAATTTTATACTTAAATATTAATAAACACATATTTATATTAAACTACATATAATATATTTATAAAATTTTTTTTAATTTATTAATTAAAGGTGTTTTCTTGACTAATTATAAAGATATATTTCTATATGCAATTTTAATTATTGTACTATTTACTGCTTCTCAACATTTAAATGTAGTTGTTTCAGGAAGTATGGAGCCAGTTTTCTATAGAGGGGATATTGTTATTGTTGAGAAAACTAATTTTTTTGGTTTTCACGAATTCGATCCTCATGATGTTAAAGTAGGAGATATAGTTGTTTATAATGCTGTTTGGCACAATAGTCCAGTAGTTCATAGAATTGTTAATATTACAGAGATTAATGGTACAACATATTATGAGATTAAAGGAGATAATAATCAACGTTCTGATCCTTACTATGTTTCACCAGAACAAATACAGGAACGTGTTTTAACTTTTAATGATCAACCTTTAATTATCCCTAAATTAGGTTATATTACTATAATTTTAAGAGGATATTAATTTTTTATATTCTTATATAATTTAATTTTAAATTTTATTTATTTCTTTTTTTTAAATCATTATTATAGGTGAAATAATGTATAATGAAATCGAAAAACAAGCTATCGATGTTTTGTTTAATGCTACTATTAAATTAGATTCTGAAGTTTCAAAAGATAAAATTACCTTAGAATTTCCACCAAATCATGATATGGGGGATATAGCTTCTACAGTTACTTTTCAATTAGCTCCTATTTTGAAAAAATCTCCTGCTATGATTGCTGAAGATATAGTGGAAGTCATAGAAGTTCCTAAGATTTTTACCAAAATAGAATCTAAGGGACCTTATGTTAACTTTTTTATAGATTATAATATATTTGCTGAAGGATTACTTAATTCTATTAATTCAGATTATGGTCAACTTTCTAAAATTGATGAAAAGATAGTATTAGAGCATACTTCTGCTAATCCTAATGGTCCTTTACATATTGGCCATATTAGAAATTCTATCATTGGGGATTCTATTCGTAGACTTTTATTATCTTCAGGTCGTCAAGTAGAAACACAATATTATGTAAATGATATGGGTAGACAATTAGCTATGGTAGTTTATGGTATTAAAGAATTAGGTTTACAAATAGAAGATCAAGGCCAATCTAAAATCGACCATAATATTGGTTTAATTTATCTTAAAGTCAATCAAGAATTAGAAAAAGACCCTTCTATAGATGAAGGTGTTACTAATCTCATCAAAGAATATGAACAAGGTACTAATGAAGAATTAAATCAATTATTCCATGACACTATTGATAAATGTCTTACAGGATTTAAACAGACTCTTAAACGAATGAATGTTTATCATGATAAATATGTTTGGGAAGGTGACTTCATACGTAATGGAGATGTAGATAAATATGTAGATGAAATGGTAGAAATTGGTTATGCTCGAATGGAAGATGTTTTAAGACTAAAACTAGGTGATTATCAAATTAAAAATGATTTAGTTTTAAGAAGAGCAGATGGAACCTCACTTTATTCTACTAGGGATATTGCTTATCATATGTATAAATGTGACCAAGGTGATATTGTTTTAGATATTTTAGGTTCTGACCATAAATTAGCTTTTAAGCAGGTAAAAGCTGCTCTTACTATTTTAGAAAAAATTGAAGAAGATAGTGATGATGTTAGCGTTCTCTTTTATGAATTTATTACTTTAGTTGATGGTTCTATGTCTTCTCGTACAGGTAATTTTATTTCAGTTGATGATCTTATTGATGAATCCGTTAAAAGAGCTAATATAGAAATTAAATCACGTCGTCAAGATTTATCAGAAGATGAAATATCAGAAATTGCTGAAATAATCGGTGTAGGTGCAATAAGATATTATATATCTAGACTATCTCCTGAAAAACATATTAAATTTAAATGGGATGAAGCTTTAAACTTTGAGAAAGGTTGTGCTTCTATTCAATATGCTCATGCTAGAGCATCAAAATTACTTCAAAATGCTATTGACCAAGGAATTAATTTAGATCAACTCTCTTTTGAAGATAATTGGCAGCCAAATCAATTTGAAATTAATCTTGTTAGAACTCTTTCAAAATTCCCTAAACTTATTTCAGAATCTGCTGAAATTCGTAGAATCCATCCTATTGCTAATTATTGTCAAGAGTTAGCTAGTGACTTTAATCGTTTTTATAAAGAAAACAAGGTTGTGGGTTCAGAATTTGAATCATCAAGACTTATTTTAGTAGAAAAAGCTAAAATTACTTTACATAATGCCCTTGATATTTTAGGTGTAACTGCACCTGAAAGAATGTAATTTTATTTATTCTATTTATTTTTTTTTAAATAATTTATTATAACTTATAACTTATAATATTTTTTTTATTATTTTTAACTTATAACTTAATACTAAAATTTTAACTTATTTCTTATAAATTATACTAATTTTCTGATAACTTATATTTTATAATTATAACTTATCATTTTATATTAGAACTTTTAATTTTTTTCTTATTTCTTATTACTTATAAGTTATAACTTATTATTAATTTTATTATAACTTATAACATATAATCATTAATTTTTTATAAGTTTTAACTTATTACTTATAACTTATAATATTTCTTAAATTATAAGTTATAACTTATAATATTTCTTAAATTATTACTTATAACTTATAATTTTTTATTTTACTTATAAGTTTTAACTTATTATTTATAACTTATAATTATCACCATTTTTTTTATAAGATATAAGTTATATTATTAAAAGAAATCAGGTTGAACTTCTTTCCATTAGATTCTTTTAATTTAATTTTCCTTTAATTTATTTAATTTATAATCTGTAAATATAATTATTTTAATCGATTTTTTAATTAAATTATTTACTAATTAAAAGATGATTTTTGATTTATATACATATATATCAATCTATTCTTTTACATATTTTTTTCAAATTATTTTTTTCTACAAAATCAATATTAAATAATTTACAATTATAATTAAATTATCAATTATAAATTATAATTTTTTGTGATTTATTTACATAATCTAATTATTAACTTATAATCTTTATACAAACAAAAAAAATAGTAAAACCATTCGATGATTTAAGAAATTAGATTTTGATTAGAAATCTTTTAATCTAAGGAATAGATTAATAAAAAAAGATTAAAATTATTCTTTTAAATAATGATACAATATAGCTTTTTGAGCATGAAGTCTATTTTCTGCTTGATCATATATTACAGATTGTTTACCATCAATTACATCACTTGTAACTTCCTCTCCCCTAATAGCTGGTAAGCAATGCATAAATATTGCATCTTCTTTTGCAAGTTTCATAGACTCAGTATTTACTTGGTATGGTTTAAAATCAGCATGTCTTTTTTTTGATTCTTTTTCATCCCCCATACTTACCCAAACATCAGTATATACTATATCAGCATCTTTAAGAGCAAGTCCTAAATCGTCGGTAACTATAATTTCACTACCAGTTTTACTTCCTATTTCTTTGCCTTTTTTATAAATGTCTTCATTTATTTCATAACCTTTAGGACAAGCAATTGTAAAATCCATACCTAAATATGCACAAATAAGTAAAAGTGAGTTTGAAACATTATTTCCATCACCAACAAATGTTAATTTTCCATTGAAGTTATTTTTATATTCTTTAATTGTTAACATATCTGCAAATGCTTGGCATGGATGTTCTAAATCAGTAAGACCATTAATTACTGGAATATCAGATTGTTTTGCAAGTTCAACTACATCTGAATGTTTTTTAGCCCTTATCATTATTCCATCAACATATCTACTTAACACTTTAGCAGTATCTTTAATTGGTTCCCCTCTACCTATTTGCAAATCATTAGTTGATAAGAAGAGTGCAGTTCCTCCAAGTTCATACATTCCAACTTCAAAAGATACTCTTGTACGAGTTGATGATTTTTCAAATATCATAGCAAGTGTTTTATTCCTTAAGGGTTTTTCTTTTATTTTACCATTTTTAAAATCACCAGCTAAATTAATAATGTTTTCAATATCATTTTCAACATCACACACTGATAAAAGACTATTCATTTCAAATCTCCAATAATCTATAAAAGTAAAGTTTTATATTTATTGTTTTTTACTTATAAATATATAATAAATACTGAAAAATTCTATAAAAAAAAGTTTTATTCAAATTAAATAATTAACTCTTTTAAAAGATTTTAAGGATAATAAAAATTTTAAAATTATATTAAATCCAATAAATTTCCTATTATTAAGTGTTCTAATTATCTTTTAATATTTTTAAAATTAAAATAAAAAATAAATATAATTAGATTTTTTCTAATTATTTAATATTTCATTCATATGTTTTACTCGTTTATCAACAAGTGATTTTGTTCCTACATCACTTCTATGATAAACATTACCTTTAACATAGGAACATGCTTCTTCTGCTATTTTTTCTGCTTCAAATATGCTTTCACCTTGAGCAACGATTCCAAGTGCTCTTGATGAAGAAAGTATTATTTGATCATTATCTTCAGATACTGATGCGTAGAATACATCAGCACCTAAATTTTTTATAGATTCCTCATCCACTTCAATAGGTTCTTGCCCATGTTCGGTTTCAGGATATCCTTTAGGTACAATATATTTACATACACTTGCAAGGTTTTTAAATTCTACTTTATCAAGATTTCCTTCAACTATTGCCTTACAAACATTTATCATCGGTGTTTTCATAAGTGGAAGGACATTCATTGCTTCAGGGTCGCCAAATCTTGCATTAAATTCTATTAAACGAGGTCCATCTGCAGATAACATAAACTGACCATATAAAATTCCTTTGTAAGGTTCAGCTTCTTTTGCAATTGCTTTTATTACTTCTTTCATTATTTTAACAGATTTATCATAATCTTCCTGTGATAGGAATGGTAAAAGTCCCCCGACATCAGAGTATGAACCCATTCCTCCTGTTATTGCTCCTTTATCATTTTCAAATGCATGAGGATGATCTTGTGCAGCTGGCATTGGGGCTAAATGGGTTCCGTCTGAAAATGCCTGTATTGTATATTCTTCACCTATTACACGTTCTTCAATTATAACTTGTGCAAATCCACCCATTGCATTATCAATTACTTCTGAAGCATATTCTTTAGCTTCTTGATTATCTTTTAAATGGTCACCTACAATTTTAACTCCTTTACCCCCTGTTAAACCTACAGGTTTTACTACTACATCTTTATCATAAGAGTCTAAAAATTCATTTAAGTCTTTAGTATTATCAAATACTTTATAGGTTAATGATCCTTCAATATTATATTTTTCAAAAAGGTTCCTCATAAATGATTTGTCAGTTTCTATTCTAGCAGCACTTTTTGTTGGTCCTACACATTTAACACCTATGGATTCTAGTTTATCTACAATTCCTTTCCCTAATGGTGCTTCTGGTCCAATTATCCCTATTTCTATATTATTTTCTTTAGCAAATTCTGCTACTTTATCAACTTCCCCTTCATCACCTATATGATAAGTAGATATTTTACTAATTCCAGGATTTTTTTTACTTATGTAGCTATATAAATCTACATCATCTTTTAATACATTACAAATGGCATGTTCTCTTGCTCCTGCTCCAACAACTAAGACTTTCATTATTACACCTTAATTAAGTTATTATTCTTTGAGTTAATTTTCATATTAAATTTTTTTATCATTGTTAAAGTTTATATTAATCTTATAATATATACTATTATATTATAGATTTATTTTTTTAAATCTTTTTATCTATCTAATAAATTCTAATTTATATTATACTTAATAATCAATCTACCATATTAAAGAATAATTTTTTATTTAATTATTTTTGGCAGAGTTCACTATTAAGTAAAAAGGTGATTAAATGAATGGTGGAGAAGCTATATTAAAAGCTCTTAAAGAACAGGATGTAGACACTATATTTGGATATCCCGGAGGATCTGTTATTCCATTATATGATTCTTTATATGATGATGATTTAAGACATATTTTAGTTCGTCACGAACAATGTGCAGTTCATGCAGCAGAAGGTTATGCAAGGGCTTCTGGTAAAGTAGGAGTATGTTTAGCTACCTCAGGTCCTGGTGCTACTAATTTGGTTACAGGTATTGCTGATGCAAATATGGATTCTACTCCTCTTGTTGCTATTACAGGCCAAGTTAATTTAAGCGCTATTGGAAATGATGCTTTTCAAGAAGCTGATATGATAGGCATATCAATGCCAGTTACTAAACATAGTTATCAAATTACAAATGTTGATTCCATTCCTTCTATTGTTAAATCCAGTTTTGACATTGCTAAAAGTGGACGTCCAGGTCCAGTTCTCATTGATTTTCCTAAAGAAATGCAACAAGGAGAATTAAGTAAATATGAAACTACATTAATTGAAACTCCTGGATACAATCCTACTTTAAAAGGTAATATTAAACAAGTTACAAAATCAATTGATTTAATTAAAAAGGCTTCTAATCCTATAATATTAGCTGGTGGAGGAGTAATAATATCTGGTGCTAGTGAACAGTTAGCTAAATTTGCTAAAACTATTAATGCTCCCGTTGTTACTACCTTAATGGGTAAAGGTGCAGTTCCAGAAGATGATGATTATGCACTTGGAATGCTTGGAATGCATGGAAGATTAGTTGCTAATAAAAACATTAACAAATCAGATTTATTAATTGCTATTGGATGCAGATTCTCTGATAGGACTACAGGTAAAATTGATGAATTTATACCTAATGCAAAAGTTATTCATATAGATGTAGACCCTGCAGAAATAGGTAAAAATGTAGATGTTGATATTCCGATTGTTGGAGATGCATTTAATGTATTAAAAATGTTTAATGATAAGTTAACAAAATATGAACCTAATCCTAATTCAATTAAATGGTTAGATGAGTTAAAAGCTAAAAAAACTAAATTTTCTCTTAAAACTAATTATGATACTACTCCTTTAATGCCACAAACTGTAATTAGTGAGATTTCTGAAAGTTTAACTGAAGATTCTATTGTTACAACCGATGTAGGTCTTCATCAAATGTTTGCTGCTCATTATTTAAATGTTAATAAGCCACGTAAGTTTATATCTTCTGGTGGTCTTGGAACTATGGGTTATGGATTTCCAGCAGCTATTGGTGCTAAGGTTGCTTGTGAAGATGATCCCGTTATTGCTATTTGTGGTGATGGTGGTTTCTTAATGGTTTCTCAAGAGCTTGCAACCATTCAATCCTATGATTTACCTATAATTATTACTATTCTTGATAATCGTAAATTAGGTATGGTTTACCAATGGCAAAATCTTTTATATAATAAACGTTTATCACAAACAGATTTAGGTACTGTTCCTGATTTTGTTAAATTAGCTGAAAGTTATGGTATTAATGGTGTTAATATTACAAAACCAGGTGAAACAAAAGAAGTAATTAAAAATGCTATTAAAGATAATGAAGCGATTCTTTTAAACATTGATATTCAAAAAGATGAATTCTTACCAATGGTTCCTCCAGGAGCAGCTATTGAAGAAGTCATTGGAGAATATAATTTTGTAGATGAATCCCTTTCAAATGAGGATGCTGCTAAATAATTGGAGGTTTAAATATGTGTACAACTCATACTATTAGTATTCTAGTAGAACATAAACCTGGTGTTTTACAAAAAGTCACTGGACTTTTTTCTAGAAGAGGATTTAATATTGAAAGTATTACTGTAGGTTCTTCTGAAATTGAAAATTTAGCAAGAATGGTCATTGTTGTATATGCAGATAATAAGGGTTTAGAACAAGTAAAAAAACAATTAAATAAATTAGTTGATGTTATTAAAATTCAAGAATTACATTCTAATTCCTCTGTTAAAAGGGAACTTTGTTTAATCAAAGTTCAAACTAAAGATTCTAAAGCTAGAACTGAAGTTTTCCAATACACTGACGTTTTTAGATGTAATATTGTTGATGTTTGTGATAATTCAGTTACTATTGAAGTAATAGGACATCCTAATAAAATTAATGCTTTTATTAAATTACTTAAACATTATGGAATTAAAAAAATTGCTCGTACTGGACCTACTGCAGTTGCACGTGGTTCTGCAAATTAATTATAATTTTTCATTATAAATTTTTAATTCTTTTTTTCATATAACTATTTTTATAATTTTCTTTATTTTCTTCTTAAAGCTTTAAAATTAATTTAATATCAATTTAAGCCTTAATTTATTCATATAATAAATTTTTTATAAATTTTTTATATAAAATAATTGATTAAATTTATATGTTATAAATTTTATATTATTTACTGATATTATTGTAACATAATTATTTTTTTACATAATATTTTATCAAAATTTTTTTTATTAGATAAATTATAGGAGATCATTATATGAAAATGTATTATGATGATGATGTTAATACAGATATCATCGCTGATAAAACTATTGCAGTAATGGGATATGGAAGTCAAGGACGTGCTCAATCTAGAAATATGGCTGATAGTGGTTTAAATGTTATCGTAGGTCTTAGAGAAGGCGGTAATTCTTTCCAACTTGCTAAAGATGATGGTATGAATGTAATGTCTATTGAAGATGCTGCAAAAAATGCAGATATCATTCACATTTTACTTCCTGATGAAATTCAAGCTAAAGTTTATGAAGATCAAATCAAACCTTATTTAGAAAGTGGTAACACCATTTCTTTCTCTCATGGTTACAACATTCACTTTGGTTTAATTGCACCTCCTGAAGATGTAAATATTGTTATGTTTGCACCTAAAGGTCCAGGTTCTATGGTAAGAAGGACTTATTTAGAAGGATTTGGAATTCCAGGTCTTGTTGCTGTTGAACAAGATCCTTCCGGAGATGCATTACAATTAGCTTTAGGTATGGCTAAAGCTGCTGGTTTTACTAAAGCTGGAGTTATAGAAACTACATTTAAAGAAGAAACTGAAACAGATTTATTCGGTGAACAAGCTGTTCTTTGTGGAGGGCTCACAGAACTTATAAAATCTGGATTTGAAACTTTAGTTGAAGCAGGATACCAACCTGAAATTGCTTACTTTGAAACCTGTCATGAAGTTAAACTTATTGTTGATTTAATCTATGAGAAAGGTTTCGCTTCCATGTGGAGAGATGTAAGTAACACTGCTGAATATGGTGGATTAACTAGAAGGTCTTCTGTTATTGGTGAAGAATCTAAAAAGGCTATGAAAGAGGTTTTAAAACAAATCCAAGATGGTAGCTTTAAAAAAGAATTCGCTGATGAATATGCAACTGATTTCTCTAACTTAAAAGAAATGAGAGATGCAGAAAATGCAGAAGAAATTGAAGTTGTAGGAACCAGACTTAGAAAAGCATGTGGTTTACAAAAAGATGATTAGATTCATCTTTACCTTATTTTTTTTATAAATTTATATTATCATAGACTCTTTTTAATATTGATAAACTTTTTTTATAATCTAATTTTTTTTCAAAGCAATTTAAGTTTTAATTTTTTTACTCTAATTTTATTTTAAATAATATTAGATTTAATTTAAATCGTTATAAAAATTTAAAATCATCTGTTTAATTAGTTTAAAATTGCATTTCTTAATTTTTTTTAGTAAATTTTAGTAATTAATTATAAATATTTTTAAATTCAAAATTATTTTATATTATTGTTTTTATAATTATTTTATTTTAAAAATTCTATTTTTTGAGTGAAAATATGGTATTTATTGGAACTGATCATGGAACAACAGGAATAAGTTTTGCTATATCTGATGATGATGGTAAATTATTAGATGTTTTTAAATTATCCCGTGAAGATACAAAATCTGGTAAAGTAAGTTCAATAGATGAAATATCTAAACGTTGTAATATAGATGATATTAAACTTATGATACTTACATATGCTATGGGTGATGGTATAAATAGAATATTACCATTAGATAAGGTAGAAAATCGAGGAATATTATCTATTGATGGTGCAGGTAAAGTAACTGGTGGTGGAACCAGTGTTTATGAAGAGATTGAAAAATCTAATATTCCTACACTTCTAATACCAGGGCTACATAAAAATTCACCATCTTTGGATAAACTATTTAATGCTGCATACTCTCATCAGGCAAGTCCGGAAAAGGTTTCAATTGCATATAATGCAATTAAAGAAACTGGATGGAAAAACCTTATTGTTGCAGATTTAAGTTCAAATAGTGTTAATATTTTAATAGAAGATGGAAAAATAAGGGGAGCTATTGATGCATGTTTAGGTGCTATGGGATTTGTTCATGGACCAATAGATTTAGAAATGATTAGAAACATAGATGAAGGTAAAATTAGTGCAAATGAAGCATTTTCTCATGCTGGTGCAGTTAAAATTGGAAATATAGATACTAATGTTTCATTTATGAAAGACCAACTACTAGAAAACTATAAAAATAATGATGAAAATGCTGTAACTGCTATTGATACAATAACAATGACTATTGCTATGGAAATATTTGGTCTTATAGGAATTAGTAATAATGATATTGAAGGAATTGTTTTAACAGGTTCACTTGGTTCAATGAAAGAACCATTTGATTTTCAAAAAAAGTTAAATAAATATTTTAAAAATAAATATCCATTCAAAATAATATCTTCAGATTCTGGAGCTATAGGAGCTGTTCAAATAGCTTATGATATATATCATGGTCAGGATAATATTTTAGGAATAGAAGTAGATTATTAAATTAAGAAATATTAATTTTATCTTATATTAATATAAATTTCATTTTTTATTCTATAAACCTACTCTTAAAATATTATTTACCAAAATTCTATAGGTATTACTAACAAAATTAAAATTAAGACAACTTAAAAAAAGTTTTAATTAATTATAAAAATGTGATTAAGTATTTTGTATAATTTTTTCATTTATATAAATACAAAAAAAGTTTATTTAAATTTTATAAATTTTTAAAAATTAAAATAAAAATTATTCATTAATTGAAATAAATAGTATTTTTCCGCCTTTAATAACTTCTACACCATTTTCAACTTCTAAAACAGTATTTAAAAAGTTATCAATTGCAAGTACTTTACCTGAGTATTCTTCTTTATTTTTTAATCCAATTAAAACATTTTTACCTTTAAATTGTATGAAATCTTTATTGACTTGTAAATTATTGTTCGGCATAAATTTTTCCTCTATCAATTTTACTATAATTTATTAATCCTTTTATTTATATTTTATTTATTTTTAAAATACTACATTTGGTTAATTATATATATTATAAAGATTAGAATAAATTTAAAGTTAAAGTTGGAGGGATTTATTATGGCAATTAATTTAGCTGAAAGTAATTTAGAAGCTCTTTCAAATACTATAGCAATATTAGAAAAACAAGATTCTCCTGATGAAAAACAATTAGAAAAATTAAGAAAAGAAAGGGATATAATCTTAAAAGATTTAAATTTAAAATAATATTTATTTTATATTATTTTCTAATTTTCACCCGATAATTTTTTAAACTATTTTTTATTCTTGTATAAAATCTTTATTTAATTATACTACCTTTATATTCATTATTCTTTAACAATTTTTAGAATTTTTAGAAAATTATAAAAAATCTTTACAATAACTAAACTTTATAATTATTGATTATTTATAATTTAATAAATAAAATTCTAATAATTTTTCTAACTAAATATTATTTATGTATTATTATTTTTTATTTAACCATTCTTCCGTTGATTTAAAATTTTTAGCAAAATCAAGTGTAAGTGGTGTTAATGTACTAACCTGTTCTTTTTTAATATAATAACCATCAGTTCCTTCTTCATCATTTTCTATAGGATTTCCATCAATCCAATAATATGGTTTTCCCCTAGGATCTAATTTTGATGTTACATAAGGCGAATACATTCGAGGTGTAAGTTTAGCTATTTTTATATCTTCGGTTCTAGGATTAGATGGAATATTAAGATTTAAAAGATCAACACCTTCAGGTAAACCAGATTTAAGAACTTTTTTAGCAATCTTATTTAGGATTTTAATAGCAAAACTAAAGTCAACATCTCCATATCCGTTTTCATAATATTTATATGAATCATCTACAGATTGAGAAACTGCAATTGTTGGTATACCATAGGATGCTGTTTCTATTGCTGCACCTAATGTACCAGATGTTGTAAGCTCTGCTTTTCCTATATTATATCCAATATTTATTCCAGATATTACTAAATCAGGTTTTTCATCTAAGATTTCATATACTCCAAGTAATACAGAATCTGATGGGGTTCCAGATATAGAATACCCAATATCACCATTTATTAATTTTACTTTATCTATTCGTACTGGTTCCATAAATGTTATAGCATGGCCAATTCCACTTCGTTGTTTTGATGGAGCAACAATTATTGCTTTTCCCAAGTCTTTTACAGCTTCATTTACAGCTAAAAGTCCACTTGATGATATACCATCATCATTAGTTATTAGAATATTTTTTTTCATATATCTATTTAGATTCATCTAAATTTTATAGCTTTTCATTATTCTTATTTTTTTAAATAAGTATATGATATTATTATAATTGTTTATATTATTTTAATAATTTTATACATAAGAATTAGCTTTTATTTTTAAATTAAAATTTTTTATTCTTTTTGTTTTTAAAATTTTACAAATGTAAAATATCCATTTAATTAATAAAAATAATTATAAATTTATAATAATAGAAAGGGCTATTTCAAAAACTTGTGTGATAAATTTTATTTCCAATTTTTTACCCTAGAAAATTTTGTTTAACACGTTCAAACATACATATAGGTCTTTTATTTTTATATTACACAAAAAATATATAAGTTCCACTTAATATATTAAGTTTATATTTTTTAAATTTAAAATAAATTATAAATTGGCGGAAAATTTTTAGCGTGTATAACTTGTAAAAATTCAAATCACACAAGTTTTGAAAGCGCATAGAAACTTACTTAATTAATAAAATTTATTATAAATAGGCACTTTCAAAAACTTAAGTGATTTTAATTTTTAAAAAAATATTCCGATACAATTTTTTCTCTATTAATTTTCCGTTATTTTTAATTTAAAAGTAGTA
>OMVX01000059.1 GCA_900314605.1 uncultured Methanobrevibacter sp.
TTCATAAAGCTCTAAATGTTTCTTAATTTTATTATTAAATTTTTCCATGAATATATATTTATTACTCATTAGGTATAAACTTTTGGTAAGAAACTATAAAGGAAATGATACGTTTTTGATAATAAGTAAACAGCATAAAAAAAGAATATTTAAAAATAAAAAAGAAAAAAATAAGGGAAATGCTTATGCATTTTCAGTCATTATAGGAACAACTTGTTTTTTACGGGAAACAACACCTTCAAGAAGTGCAAGATTATTTTCTAATTTAACATTATAAGCCTTCTCTACAAGATCTGCCCTTTCACCTAAAACAAGTATTTCAGAATTACTATTTACAATATCAGTAATTAAAAGTATGAAAATATCAAGATTTTCCTTCTCTATAATTTTATTTATACCCTCTTCCAATTCATCCTTCATTTCTAAAACATCAGGAATACTTGCAGTATTAACCTGATTTACAATAGATTTAACATCTTTAAAATCAATTTGTTTA
The DNA here is from genome assembly GCA_900314605.1 of uncultured Methanobrevibacter sp. GTDB lineage: Archaea > Methanobacteriota > Methanobacteria > Methanobacteriales > Methanobacteriaceae > Methanarmilla. The sequence goes on from OMVX01000059.1 coordinate 497, forward strand.
GCATCTAAATTTAAAATCTCATCAATAGAAAAATCAGATAAGTCAGTACCTGCTTTTAACATTTCTAAACCATAAGATTCATAGTCGATTTCTGCAATTTTTGAAAGTTCCTCAACAGCTCTTATATCATCATCAGTTGTGGTTGGAGATTTCAAGAGTAGAGTATCAGATATGATTGCAGATAACATTAATGAAGCAATTTCTTTAGAAATGAAACAATCATTTTCTTCATATAATTTAAATAATACTGTTTCAGTACATCCTACAGCTTCTGCCCTATAAAATAAAGGATAAGAAGTTTCAAGTGCAATTTTATGATGGTCTACAACTTTTTTAATATTTAAATTTTCAAGATTATCAATTGATTCTGCAGGACTGTTATGATCAACTAAAATTACATCAGAACCATCTTCAAGATTTTCAATTAATTTTGGAGCTTCTACATTAAAATAATTTAAAACATATTCAGTTTCTTTGTTGAGATTACCTAATCTACAGGAAATCGCTTCTTCATTTCCAAGTTCATGTTCTAAATTAGCCATAACTATACTTGAAGTAATAGAATCGGTATCAGGACTTTTATGTCCAAAAACATATGTATTTGCCATATTATCTTCTCTTTAAATTTTTTATAATATTCTAAGAGTGTAGTTATAAATATAAAAAATTATGATACTCATTATAATAAATTTTTAATATAAAAAAGGCATAATCTTTAAAAATAAAACCTTATAACACTCTATTTAAGAAATCAATCTATAAATTTTCTTAAAAAAAATATGGATTTTATAATAATTAATAGATTTAATTTAATTTATTTAAATAATTATTATAAAAATTTTAGTATAAATATTATTATTGTTAATGTTAGTTAATATAAATATAAATAAATAATAAAAAAATCAAAAATTTAATTATCATTTTAATTAATATGTTAAAGAGATTCATGTTTTAAAAATATTGGAGAAAAATAATGAATAAAAAATTGGTTGTTATATTAAGTTTTATTATAATTTTTGTATCTATACTTAGTATTATAAACCTCACTAACATGTCACCTGAAAATGATGACCGTACACTAGTTATTGGGATAGATGCAGAGTTCCCTCCTTATGATTATATGGATGAAAGTGGAGAATATATTGGATTCGATTTAGATTTAGCACAAGAAGTTTGTGATAGAAATAATTGGACTTTAGTTAAACAACCTATAGACTGGGAAACAAAAAATTCAGAATTAAACTCTGGAAGTATTGACTGTATCTGGAGTGGATTTAGTATGAATGGTAGAGAAGATAAATATACCTGGTCTAAACCATATGTCAATAACAAACAGGTTATTGTTGTAAAAAAACATTCTGGTATTAAAACATTTGCTAATTTAAAGGGTAAAGATGTTGAAGTACAAAAAGATTCCTCATCATTAGCCGCACTAAAAATGAATAAAAAATTAACCAGAAGTTTTAATAAATTAACTGAAATAGCTAATGATAACACTCTATTTATGGACTTAGAATCAGGTGCATGTAATGCTATAGCTATGGATATGGGTGTTGCACTATATCAAATTCATACTAAAAGCAATGCTGGAGATTATATGATTTTAAAGAAAAGTATTTCATCTGAACAGTATGGAATTGGATTTAAAAAAGGAAATACTAAATTAAGAGATAAAGTCCAAGCTACATTAGATGAAATGTATAAAGATGGAACTGTTGATAGGATAGCTGCCAAATATAAAGATTATGGTGTTCCAGAATCTCTAATAAAACATTAATAAGGAATTTTTTTTAGGAGAAAAAATATATGATGCTTGAATCTATGCTTATTCAATTATGTAAAGGAATGCTTACTTCAATTGAAATTTTTGTATTTACATTACTTCTTTCTCTTCCTTTAGGACTTGTTATCGCCTGGGGAAGAATGAGTAACATTAAACCAATTAGATTGTTAATGAAGGTATATATCTCAATTATGAGAGGTACACCATTAATGTTGCAATTAATTGTAGTGTTTTTTGCACCATATTATATTTTTGGAATAAGTACTTCTAGCCAGTTTAGAATTATTGCAGTTATTATGGCATTTTCAATTAACTATGCAGCATACTTTGCAGAGATTTATAGAGGTGGAATTGAATCTATTCCTAAAGGTCAATATGAAGCTGCACAAATATTAGGATATTCAAAATTTGAAACATTTTTCATAATCATTTTACCTCAAGTCATAAAAATTGTACTTCCTTCAATTACAAATGAAATTATTACACTTGTAAAAGATACATCCCTTTCCTTTGTACTAGCAATTCCAGAGATGTTTACTGTTGCAAAACAAATTGCTGCTGCACAAGCATCTATTACAGCATTATTAGTTGCAGGAGTATTTTATTACATATTTAATATGATTGTTGCATTACTTATGGAAGCAATAGAGGAAGAATTAGATTACTACGATTAGGAGGAATATTATGAGTTTATTTGAAATTAAAAATCTTAAAAAAAGTTTTGATGATAAAGAAGTTCTTAAAGATATCTCTCTTAAAGTAGAAAAAGGGGAAGTAATATGTATTATAGGACCTTCCGGTTCTGGTAAATCCACATTACTTAGGTGTTCAACCAATCTTGAAACATATGATGGAGGAGAAATTATATTTGATGGAACATTAGGATTAGTATTTCAGAATTTTAACTTATTCCCACATCATACTGTCATGAAAAATATTACACATGCTCCTATAAAAGTTCAAAAAAGAAATAAAGATGAAGTTTATAAGGAAGCTAGAGCTTTACTTAAAAAGTTTTCCCTTGAAGATAAAGAAGATTCATATCCCTGTAACCTATCTGGTGGTGAAAAACAAAGAGTTTCAATTGCAAGGGCTCTTGCAATGAATCCTGATATTTTATTCTTTGATGAACCTACCTCTGCATTAGATCCAGAACTTACTGTTGAAGTACTTAGAGTTATAAGAAAACTTGCAGAGGAGAAAATGACAATGATAATTGTTACACATGAGATGAATTTTGCACGTAATGTTGGAGATTATATTATTTTTATGGATGATGGATATATTATAGAAGAAGGATCACCAGATGAGGTATTCAATTCTAATAATCATCGAATGGATGAATTTTTAGGAAAATTAGGAGAATAAAATTATATTCCCCTTATGCATTTTATTGTTTAAATTAATATTAAAGGAATTTATAGTTAAATATTGATTAAATAATTTATTACAAAATTAGAAATCTTTTAAATAAATGGTCAAATACTATATACATTAAATGAATACCAGGTTTTTATATGTTAAATAATTTTTTAAAACTAGATACTAGAGGTACAAGCTTAAAGAAAGAATTTTTTGCAGGTTTAACTACATTTCTTGCAATGTCCTATATATTAGGAGTAAATTCAACTATGCTTTCACAAATAGGAATGCCTATAAATAGTGTATTTCTCTCTACTGCCCTTGCATCTGGTCTTGCATGTATAGTAATGGGAATTATTTCTAAATTCCCTATAAGTATTGCTCCAGGTATGGCTATGAATGCATTCTTTGCTATTACTGTTGTTAAATCAATGGGATGCAGTTGGAGAGCAACTCTTGCAGCAGTTTTTATATCATCAGTCATCTTTTTTATAGTTACTATAATTGGTCTAAGAGAAAAAATAATAAAAATTATTCCAAAGGATTTACAGTTAGGAACTGGAGGTGGTATAGGATTCTTCCTAGCATTTATTGGTTTAAAAAATGCAGGAATCATTGTAAAAAATAGTGCTAATATTCTAACTTTAGGTAATTTAACTTCCCCAGCTCCCCTTTTAGCATTAATTGGTATTATTATCACTATATTTTTATACATGAGAAAAATTAAAGCACCTATATTTTTAGGTTTATTAATTACATCTATTATTGGTTTAATTTTTACATCAATAGGATTTGGTGTAGACTCTACAATACTTATGCCAAAAATACCTAGTGAAGTTATTTCATTAAAATTGGATACTACTGTTTTTTTCGCATTTTTAACTGGATTTCATGAATTATTCACCTATAATCCAAGTGTCATATTACTAATTATTTTCTCATTTCTCTTTTATGTATTTTTTGATGCTTCTGGAACTATAATCAGTTTATCTAATCCTGGAAAATTTCCAAAAGATGAAAAAGGAGATATTATCGGCATTAACAGAGCATTTATTGGAGATTCATTAGGTTGTATTATTGGTAGTATTTGTGGTACTACTCCTTTAACAACATATGTAGAAAGTGTAGTCGGTATTAGTGTTGGAGGAAAAACAGGATTAACCACTATTTTTAGCGGTATTTTCTTCTTATTATCAATATCTTTTGCACCAATTTTAATATCTTTATTTACCCCAACTGTAACTGTCTCTGCTCTTGTTATTGGAGGTATAATCATGATTCAGCAACTTCAATACATAGAATGGGAAAATTTTGTTTCCCTTGCTTCAGTTTTTATGACCCTTATTATGATGATTTTAAGTTCATCAATTACTATAGGTATAGCATTTGGATTTATAACCTATACAATTGCAACAATTGCAGAAGGTAATGCTAAAAAATTACATTGGTTTATGTGGATATTAAACATATTATTCATTTATTACATATTCTTCGGAATTAAATGAATCTGTAGTATATAGAATTTGTAGATTCTTAAATTTAAGAGCAAATATGACCTTTTACCATTATTCTGAAAACTACTCTGATTTCCTATAAAGGAAACAATCATCGTCATGAGAATTAATTACACCAATAGCCTGAAGATATGAATAAATAATAGTTGACCCTATAAACTTCATTCCTCTTTTTTTTAAATCAGCTGATAATTCATCAGATAATGGAGAAGTAGTTCTGTGATTTTCATAAATCACACTGGAAGGTATGAAATTCTTTAAATAATTATGAAAACTTCCAAACTCCTGTTGAATCTCTTTAAATACTATTGCATTATTAATACTTGATTTAATTTTTAAGCTGTGACGTATAATATCCTTATTATTTTTTAACTCTTCGATTTTTTGATCATCATAAGCTGCAACCTTATCTACATCAAAATTATCATAAGCTAATCTGAAAGCTTCTCTTTTATTAAGTATCGTTTCCCATGAAAGACCTGCCTGAAATGATTCTAAAACTAACATTTCAAATAAATATCTCTCATCAAAGTTAACAACACCCCACTCTTCATCATGGTATTTAACATATAAATCATTATCTAAATTACACCAAAAACATCTTTTTTTACCATCATTAACCGGCATATTTTAAACTCCAAAAAATTACTTATCAAAATGATTTAAACTATCTAATAATGACCTGCTTATTGCATATTCTCTTTTATAATTTATTAAATTTCTTATAATTGTTTTTGAAAATCTCATAATTGCATATTCATCATAATAAAACTTAATATTATTATATTTAACATCCATTAAAATAAGTTGACTGGGATTTGCTAATTTAATAACAGGTCTTTTATCACCTATTGAATCTAAAAAATAATCAATATCATTTAAATCTAAAATACCTCTATTAACATCTAAAAGTACACGAACAATCTTTCTAACCATATTCCATAAAAAACTTTCACCCCAAATATCAATAAAAACAGGAGTATTAGAAAAATCTTCCTTGTTATTTAAAAGTCCTATATCCTCAGGAGATAAATTTTCATATATACCTTTTAGATTAATATTTTCCAAAGGAATCTGATTTGAAATATTAACTTTACTAATTTTAATATTCAAAATTGTGCGTATAGGATTTTTTACTCCTTTATTAGTAAAATTAGAAAAATCATATGTTCCAATAAACTTTTTACTAGACTTCTCTAACAGATTAAAATCTAAAGAAGTATTAAAAAGAACATACCGATACCATCTACTATTAGCATGACGAGGATTAAAATCAGCTGGAACATTACTATATCCAATAATTCGAATATCTTCAGGTAAACTATCATTTAACTCATTAATATTAAAATCTTTATTTGATTTAAATACTACAACATTAGCTAAACTATGTACTCCTCTATCCGTTCTTCCAGAAACCCTAAAATGATTTTCCTTCGGATTATCAATATAATTTAATTTCTCCAAATGATATATTAATTCATCTTCAACAGTTCTAAGATTAGGTTGCCTTTGAAAACCATAAAAATTTGAACCTATATATCCTAACTTTAATGCAATATGAGTCATAATAATAAACCAATCATTAAATTGAAATTTGATTAAAAATATGAATAATCCGAATATCTAAAAATATGTATTTAGATATTTGTAAATCAATTAATAAATATTATTTTAATTTATATTAAGTCACTTTCAAAAACTTAAGTGATCTTTAGAAAATCGCATACACCTCATATCAAAACTTTAATATTAAGTTAAATATTTTTAAAATTCATTATATATTTTATATACTTTTTAATATAGTTCAAAAATTTTTTTAGGAAATAATTTTCAATTTATTTGATCTTACTCCTATTTTAGGTCAATTAATTGATTTTTGATTATTTTAAACACGGAATAATTATTTTTCTGATAAATCATATATAAATTTGAAACATTGGATTTTAAATAAAATATTGAGTAATTAATTATATATTAAATGTAAAAGACAAACCACCAAGAGGAAGAATTAAAAACATATTCCTCTTTTTATTACCTTATTAATTAAGTTAAAACCATATTGATAATTCTCAATAATAATTTGCTTCCTAATAACACTTTGTGCAATTTTATAAGGCGTCCTAAGATTTAAATATATCTTTAATACTTAAATCCATATCATCTAATAAAGACAAAATCTTAATAGCAGTAAAGAATCACCACCAAGACGAACAAAATAATCATAAACACTAATATTCTCCCATCAAACACTTTTCAAATGCACTAAGAATTCTTTGTTTAGTTTCATTAACAGGAGCAAGATACTCAACATGTAAAAGTACAAATCAACATCAGGAAAAGCACTCTTATCCACCTTACAAAATAAAATAAAAAAAAATGATTTTAAATAAAACATTAAATTAAATATTTAAAAATTTTATAGGCATCCTTATCAATAATATCCTCATGTGTTGAATCAATATTAATAAACTCAGAATCTGAAGCAATATCATTTAATTCATCTTTAAATTCATTATTTGTACTTAAATAAATAATATGTGAATTTACTTTAGGCTGATGTAAATTCCATCTAAGATTACTAATAAAAACTTCAAGCAATTTCTCAACATCATTAATTTCAGGTACATAATCTTCTTTAATATCTTTTATTGCTGATGAAATTTCATCATCACTTAATGGATTATCATTTACAAAATTCAGTGTTCCATCTATTAAAACACATTTATCAACTTTTTTGTATTTCTCTAAACGTTCGCATAAAAGTAATGTATGTAAACAACCTACAGAATATCCAACAAGAATATCACCATCTTGGAAAATATCTTTAATAGCATCCCAATACTTTTCAAATGTAAGAGATGGACCATCAACTTGTCTTATTTCATCCAAAGACAATTCATATTGATAATCATCTATAGTATAAATATTACCCTCAAAACTTATGTCTTTAATTAATTTCCTATAAGCCAATGCTAATCCTCCTGCAGGAGGTAATAAAAACATATTCTGATTTGTCGTACCCTCTCTTGCCAATACAAAACCATAATCTTTTTCACCATTATCAATAAGTTTAGCAATATTATAAGGTGTTTTATCATTAAATATATCCCGAACACTACAAGAAACACCATCCTTCTCAAGCAATGAAATAAGACGAATAGCCATAATAGAATCACCACCAAGACGAACAAAATCATCATTTAAACCAATGCCTTTTTGATTAAACACAATCTCAAATGCACTGACAATTGCAATTTCAGTTTCACTGCGAGGAGCAACATACTCCACCTGTAAAAGATCAAAATCAACATCAGGCAAAGCACCCTTATCAACCTTACCATTAACAGTCAAAGGAATCTCATCCAACCTAACAACATAAGACGGAACCATATAATCAGGCTTACAACTAGCCACATAATCACAAACAAACTCCCTCAAATTACCCTCTAAAACACCACCAGAAACAACAACATAAACAACCAACTCATTATTACCATCATTATCCACAGTTTGAACAGTAACATCATCAACAAAATCAATACCCCTAATAACAGATTCCACCTCACCAAGCTCTACACGATTACCACGAACCTTAACTTGACCATCACGACGACCTACAATACCCAATGTACCATCAGGCAAAAATCTTACCATATCACCAGTACGATACAATACATCATAATCTCCATCATCAAAAGGATTATCAACAAAAGCACGACTAGTCTCATCATCACGATTCAAATAACCATCCGCAAGCTGATAACCAGACAAATACAACTCTCCCACAGCACCCAAAGGAACACGCCTCAACTCATCATCCAAAACATAAGCCTTAGAATTATAATTCAAATGACCCACAGAAGAAAAATGAACCTTATCACAATTAATAACAGAACAAATAAAATTATTAGTCTCGGTCGGACCATATTCATCAACTAAAACATAACCCTTTGGACTTTCATATTCCCCTAACTTCTCACCACCTACAAACAAATAATCCAAAGAAGTATCATGAACAAGGTCCCTAAACAATTTACCAACTTGCGTAGTCATCATAGTATGAGTAACATTCTGATTTATGAAATAATTATTTAATCCCAACATATCAAATCTCAAATCATCAGGAACAACAGACAAACAAGCACCCACATAAATAGCCTTAAATAACGATTCACAACCAGCATCAAAACCAATTGACGGATACAAACCATAAACATCATCACAACTTAAACCATAAGTATCAGCATAAAATGCAGCTACATTAACTAAAGCTTTACGAGTAACTTTAACACCTTTAGAAACACCAGTACTACCACTAGTATACAAAATACAAGCACAATCACCATAAGTTACCGGTAAATAAGATAAACTTCCATTATCACAATTAACAATATTAGAAATATTTAAAACAACACCCTCATATCCCAAATTAGATAAACGTTCATCCGTATCATTACTAACAATAACAACCTTACAAGCACTATCCTCTAAAATAAAACTCAAACGATCATCAGGCAAATCATCATCCAAAGGAACAAAAACACCCCCACAAGACAAAATACCCAAAACAGAAAACATATACAATTCACTACGAGGAACTAAAAAACCAACACAATCACCAGATACCACAGCTAATTCAGATAAAGATTTCCCAATATTATCCCCAATAAAAGCACCCTCACCATAAGAATATGACTTATCCCCATATGAAACCAACTTATTATCCGGATACTTAACTAAATTAGCATTAAAAGCATCTAAAACATCCCCATAATCTAAATCCATTTCAGTTTCATTAAACTCATCTAAAAGAACCAAATCATCACAAGAAAGATAAGAAATATCACCTAACATTACAACATTCAACATATCATTTAAAATTAACTTATAAGAATTAACAAAACGACCAATAAAATCACAAGAATACTTATCACTATAAACAACACTTAAAAAATAATCATTACCCCTCTGAATAATCCTCACACTTAAATCAGCATTCAAACCACCCAAATCATCTAATAAATCATCATCCTCACCACCACATACAGTATCAGATAAATTAGTATCAATAACCCAATCAGGTAAAAATTGAAAAAGAATATCAGACTTAACATCATACTTATTAGCTAACAACCTAAAGGGATAAAAATTATACCTCATAACACCATAAACCACACTAGACACATACTCCACAAAAGACCCTATTTCCTGATTATTACAATCAACCAACAAAGGCAAAGTATTAACAAACATACCTACAGAATCATAATTACCAAAACGATCACGACCATTCTCCACAATATTAAACAAAACCTTCTCACTACCAACAAAACGAGACAAAGTATAAGCAAAAACACCAGTAAAGAAAACATTCAAACTAAGATTATGACACTCTAAAAATGAACTAAACAATCCATTATCAATATCCAAATCAATTAAAATAGATCCAGGACCATCAGACAAAACACTATCTAATAACTCACTAGCATCATCAACATCCACCAACATAGAATCATAAAATTCCTCTGCTTTAACATAATCATTACTTTCAGAAATTTGCTGATTAAAAGCGGATGCCTGCAAGAAAGAATCATCAACACCAACAACATGACCATCAAGAATGCCTAATAAATCCCGTTTAAACACATCCTCAGATATTGCATCAAAAATAATATGATGGAAAACACCATATAAAACAAAACCCCCCTCATCCTCAAAAATCAAGAATCTAGATAAACAGTCATACAAATCAAAAGGCTCTGTTAAAAATTTATTAATAAAATCATTATTAACATCAGATTTAACAATAATTGAAATATTAGACCCTTTAACCAAATAAGGTACATCAAAATCATCACTAACACACATACCTAAAACAGGATGCACATCAATCATAACATCCAAAGCAGACCTAATATCCTCAACACCATATTTATTAGGAATATTCATCAATAATGGGATTAAATAAGCATCTTCCTTACCATTAGCTTTAATATCCAAATAAACATTCAATTGAGGCTCACTTAAAGGGCAACCCCCATCCAAAGAATACAAATTCAAATCAAAAGCAACATTACTCACACTAGATGCAATCGCAGAAGGAGTACGCAAACTTAAAACATCACCAGCAGAAATATTAAAACCATCAAGATAAGAATCATAAACTCCAATATGCTCACGATTAAAGACTTTTTCAAATGCATCAACAATAACTTCTTCAATTTCACTGCGAGGAGCAACATACCCAACAGATAAACTATCAACATCCACATCAGGCAAAGCACTCTTATCAACCTTACCATTAACATTCAAAGGAATAGAATCCAATTTAACAACATAGGAAGGAACCATATAATTAGGTTTATACTCACCCACATAATTACTAACACAATCCACTAATTCAATATTATCTAAATCTGCAGATAATACCACATATGCTATTAACTCTTTAATACCATTATTATCCAATGTCTGAACAGTAACATCCTCTACAATATTCATACTTCTTATAACAGATTCTACTTCAGTGAGTTCTACACGATTACCACGTATCTTAACCTGACTATCACGACGACCAACAATAGCAAGACTACCATCAGATAAAAAACGTACCAAATCACCCGTACGATACAGCCTATTAAAATCCTCACTATTGTCATATGGATTATTAATAAAAGCATTACGATTTTCATCATCAAGATTTAGATAACCTTTAGCAAGTTGATAACCTGCAACATATAACTCCCCCACAGCACCAAAAGGAACACGCCTCAACTCATCATCCAAAACATAAACCTTAACATTAAAATTAACAAAACCTACAGAAGAAGAATCTAACTTATCA
>OMVX01000090.1 GCA_900314605.1 uncultured Methanobrevibacter sp.
AAGAAAATAAGTAAAAAGAATAAGAAAATAAAATGAAAATTATTTCCTATTTTCCAAGTCTTCAATGACCTTTTTAGCTACATACTCACCAGACAAGAGCATTCCACCAAATATAGGACCCATGCGTTGGGAGCCATGAACTGCATTTGCAGCCATTCCAGTAACATATAATCCGGGATAAACTTCAGTAACATTTTCCAATATCTTGGATTCTGCCCTATCAGCCCACATGGATTTCTCACCCATTATCCTACCTGTTGCAGTATTCAGTCTTCCTCCCATCTTCTCTTCAACAATCTTGGTGATTTCTGTTGGATGGCCTGTTGCATCAATGACCGCCTTAGCTCTGACAGTCAATGGATCTATGTGCAATCCAGACATCTCTACAGAGCTCCAATTCAATACAATCCCATTTATTCCATTTTCCCTAACCATCAAGTCTTCAATAGACATCAGATTAAATATTTTAAGCCCTGCTTGAGTTGCTTTGGAACATAAGGTGGAAGTGCATTCAACCGAATCAACAACATAATAATTGTCTTCAAAAACTTTAGATCTGATTCCAAACTCATCGAGGATTCTCTTTCCTTCCTCCTGAACGACAACCTTATTGAACATCATTCCACCACCCCACATGCCTCCGCCTATGCTGAGCTTTCTCTCAAACAATGCAACCTTATATCCTGCCTTAGCAAGATAATATCCGGCAGTGACTCCAGAAGGGCCTCCCCCACCAATGGCTACATCCATATCTGTGTAATCTAAAAAATCATTCATATATTCCTGTATAATCGCTTTTGATATTGTAATATCATCCAATTTTTTCAATATAAAACCTCCATTTGAATAGATTTTTGTTTTGATTAATTAAAACAATTATAAGTATTTTAGCTTTTTATATATTTAAATTTTATTATAACGGCGAATTAAACTTAAAAAAGGAAATAAAAGTTGTTTCGTAAAACTTTAGTTTAATGAACTAAATTAAACGGTTATAGTAATCTTCAAAGATATTTAGTTTATTTATCTTCATTTATACTATTTGTTTGTATGTTTTTACAGTTTTGGATTGATGTAAAACCTTCTAATTTTGATTTTGCTATAACTTTAGGTATTTTTATTATATTTTATTTATATATTGTATCTAAGGATAATGTTAGGTTTTCTCCTAAATCAAATAGGGCTGATGCAATTTTTGCAAGTATTATGACTTTTGTCTTATTACTTGTTAGTATTTTGGTTTTTTTAAATAGTAATTTACTTAACTTAATCTTAGTTCTTGTTTCTTCAATAATTAATTTCATAGTATTTATTCCACATACCTTGAAATAATTAATAAATCGTTAGGTCTAATTTATTTCTGATAAGATGTATATATTCCACAATATTTAATTATTAAATAATGGTTTTTTCTCAAAAAACATTAATTTATTAATTAAATAGTAAATATTTTAGATAAATTTATTAAATTGCTTTAAAATCATTAAATTTAGCATAATTTTATTTATAAATAAGTAGTTTTTAGAAAATTTATTTTTAGGATTTGTTGAAGTCCTCAAAATTTTTAGAATAAGCTTTCTTAAAATTGATTTTCAAGTATTAACTAAGTTTAAATTTTTATAAAAAATAGTTTTCAACAGACTTTATTTTTAAATAAATAGCTTTTAATAATTCTAATTTTTTATATTTTTAATGATGTTATTTTATTAATATCAATTTCTTTTTAATAATTATCATATATATTTTATATTCTCTTGATTTAATTATTGTCTTTGATTGATTTTTATGAATATTGTTTAATTATTTTTATCTTTTTTAAATAATTTTATACAGTTAAATAATATTTTTTTAATTCTTATTTGTCTGATTAACTTTATATATTATGAGAATATACATATTTATATTTAAATTATTTTGATTTTTGTGTTAGTGGTATAATGTCTTTTTTAAAGGTTTCAGATAAATATATTCCATCTATTCCCTTTTCAAATATTTCTAAAAGGATTCCAAAAAGAAGAATTGCATTCATTGATGAATTACGTGCTATAAGTATAATGTCTCTTGTTCTTATTAATACATCAACTTTATTAAATCATAAAGGTGTTTTTACTTATGAGGAATATGTTTTATTTTCAACTATGGCTTTTGGTGTACCTATATTTTTAATGCTTCTTGGAACATTAATGTTAGAAAGAGATTATTATGATGATATTCCAAAGTTTCTTAAAGGTAGATTTATGCGTATTGTAATTCCATTTTTAGTATGGAACACAGTTATTGCCCTTGTTTATACTTATTATCATGGAAATTTAACATTTAGTTTATCTGGATTAGGAGCATTTTCTAGAACTTTTGGTTTGCAACATTGGTATGCATGGATGTTAATTGGTATTTATTTGTCTTTACCAATTTTTAATTCTTATATTAAGGAAACCAAAGTTTATGGTGCTAAATATTTTTTAGTATTATCATTTCTTGCAGTAATTATTTATCAAGCTTTAGAAATTTTCAATACTTCTACTTACTTTAATTTAACTTTCTTTATTGGTCCAATAATATATTTGTTCTTAGGTTATTATTTAGATCATAATGAATTTAATTTAAGTTCTAATAAGTTAATTTGGATTGGTTTATTATTATTTATTGCTACAACTACATTTATTATATATTTTGATATATTTCATAATGGATTTCAAAAAACAGTTTTCTTACATCATTATAATTTTTATACACGTTCTTATATGGATGTAAGTTTGGTTGTTATACTTCAAGCTACTGGAGTATTTTTATTCTGGAAATATATTAATTTTGATAGTACTAAAGGTTTATTTAAGAAATTTGCATTATTATTTAAAAAACCATTAATTAGTGTAGGTATTAAATCAATAAGTAGATCTTGTTATGGTATTTATTTAACTCATCAAACAATGTTACTTATAATATTCCTTCTTGTTGATGTTAATTATTTCAATGCTTATTATTGGAATTTTTTACTTGCATTTCTTACATTTGTTAGTAGTTGGGGTTTAATTACTGTTCTTAGAAAATTAGGTATTCCTGGTTACATTATTGGTTATGATTAATTTCATAACTTCTTTTTTATATTTTCTTTAAAATTTAAAATCTTCTCTTTGTTTCGTAAAACTTGGGTTTAATGAACTAAATTAAAC
>OMVX01000012.1 GCA_900314605.1 uncultured Methanobrevibacter sp.
AGTAAAGCAGTGGTGGATTATATTTATAGAGAAATTGATAGAACTAATGATATGTCATTAAGTGTGGTTTATACTAATGTATCATCGGTGACTTACAAAAAAGCAACTGAAATATATGAGGGTAGCAGACATTTTATGGAGATTGTAATTGACTTAAAATGGACTGGTGGTCAAGTTGCTGAATTTCAAAATGTTCAAATATTAACTGTTTCTGGTATTCCTTTACCACAAGATTTATGCCACGATTTTGCATTTTTATATAAATCAAGTCAAAATTTGAATGGTAATATAGCAGGTTCAACCGATAACTTTTTAAGCACAACAGGAGCAATGCATTTATATGGTGCACATAACTGGACTTTAAATGGTTGGATATTGAGATGTAAGTTTAAATATGAGATATAAAAAGGAACAATATTATAATGTTGGATAGTTTGTTATATAAACAAAACGAATATTTACTGCAAGACCTTAAATTTACAGATTTTATAAATATATTTAATGTAGGCATCCCTAGAGCAGAGTTTAAAAATAATTCATCTAAATATAAAATTGAAAAACTTACTGATGACAAAGTTTATTTAAATAAAGAGAATTTTGTAAAATATTTTTTAGATAATAAGAAAGACGGTAAGATAAACTATTTGGAATTAGTGGAAAGGGCTAAAGCTGATTATGATTTTTGTGATAAATATACTCCTAACGAGATAGATACATTTGAGATTATGGCTACTAATTATGACAATTCATTTTTAGATAGTGCATTAAGTATAAGTGAGAAACAAAAGAATATTCAACTTTTATATGAAATAAAAGCACAAATTAAAGCGAGTGCGGTAGAAGATATTAAATATCGTAGTGAGCATCGTGCATCTGAGCGGATACCGATTATCCCTGATTTTGATACGATAGTGACAGATAGATTATATGAAATTTACAAAAAATATATTAGGGGTGGGTATAAGTGTGAGCAGATTTGGGTTGAAGGTGGTCGTCATGCTGGTAGGTCTGTTTGGGCTTCGTCTGTTATTATAAAAGAGCTTTTAGAGCATGATGATGTTAATGTTGTTGTAATGACGAAGAACCATAATGCAATAATGGATACTGTGTATGCCCAGATAGAATGGGCGATTGATAATATGAATATGACTGATTTTTTTGAAAAGACTAAAAACCCACCTATTATAAGGAATAGGATGACAGGACAGAAGATAATATTTAAGGGAATTACTAACAATGAAAGTTTGAAGGGGCTGACGAGTGATAGTATTGGCAAATCTTATAAAATATTATGGATTGATGAAGCTAATAAAATGAAAGATGCGAGGGAGCTATCGGACACTCTTTCATCGTTTAAAAGGGGTGTATCTAAACAGCTTATCATTTTGACATTCAATACTCCTATGAGTAAAAGGCATTGGATTAATATTTTGAAGAGGCAGAAAGACGAAACCAGAGTATTAGTTCATTGCACTTATAAAGATGTTTTAAATCATAATCCAGAACACATAGCAAGTCAGCTGTCTCTTATAAATTTTTGTAAAGAAGAAAATCCAAATTTGTATAAATCAATGTATTTAGGTGAGGAGTTATATGAAGGTGGTGGAGTATTTAATAATATAGAAGTTAGAGAAATAAGTAATTATGAAATATCACAATTTGATTATTCTAATATAAGGTGTGGGTTAGATTTTGGAACTTCTATGAGGCATCCTCAGGTTATGATAAAAATATATTTTAATGAAAAAAGAGGAGAAATATTATTTTTTGATGAGATATGGACGACAGAGCCATTGAGCTTAGATGAATTTACTGAGATTATTAAGAAAAAAAAATTTGATAAATTTATGTTTGATGATGTAATGTTTGATATACCTATTATAGCCGATAGTAAGGAAAGGACACAGATAGAAAGTTATAATAAAGACAAAGGGTTTAGTAATATGACATCGGCTTATAAATATAATGGAGTTATATTAGATGGCATTAATTTTTTGAAAGGGTATAGGCTTATTTTTGATAAAAATAGATGTCCGAATGCTTTAAAACAATTTTCGGATTTTTCTTATGAAGAAAAGGAAGATAGCCTTGGAGAATTATATTACTCGGAGGATGACCCACAAGAAGAGAACGATGATGCTATAGATGCTACTATTTATAGTTTGAATAAAGATATTTCTTCCAAAATCAAGGAAGTTAAAGAGTATGAAAAAGATATTTACTAATTTAAAAAATAGTTTTAATAAAAAGATATTTACATTTTTAAACAATAATGGGCTCGTTCAGGATTTTTTACAGAGAAGACTTAATGATATTATTGTGGATGATGAGAAAGGGGAAGAAAATAAAATAATTTCTGATTTTGATTTTAATAAAATTTTAGAGGAAGATGTAAAAATTTTAAGACGAGAGCAAGCTATATTTGATGAAAAAATTAGGGATTTGGAAGAAAACAAATATTTTAGGAAATTCAAAGAAGCTAGGAGGAAAATTACTGATAGTTTTGATAATAGTTGGAAGACATTTCCTAGATATGACACTAACAATATAGACAATATTACAAAGATTAATTATTTTTATCGTAGTTTTATACCTTACAGATATTTAGAAAATATAGCTACTGATGAGATAGTTAATAAGTGTTGCAGTACTCCTGTTAAAGATGTAGTTAATACAGGGTTTAAGGTTATTAGTAGTAATGAGGATATTTTAAAGAAAATAGATGAGGTAAACAATTCAAATAATACTAATCTATATAGTTTAAACAAAACATTAGTTATGTATTCAAGTAATAATAGAATATATGGGGTATCGTATTGTCTTCCATTAATTTACAAAGATGGGGATTTATATCGTGAGGTTTATGCATCAGAATTTTCATATAATAGTGAGTTTTTAGAAGAAGATGGGTTAGAGTTTAAGGGATTTAATGTTATATATCCAGAGCATTTGATATATGATACAAAAAGCTTTGATTTTACAAGTATAGGGACATCCTATTATTCTCCAGAATATTATTATGAGATAAATGGTGGTATTTTGATACATAGGAGTTGGCTTAATAAAATTATATATAATCCAGTTGGGATGTATTTACTTCCTAGGTATAGATTTGGTGGTATAAGTTTGACACAATTAATCTGGGATGAGGTTTATAGTTATGCTAAAGCATTTACTGCGATAGATGACCTTATTAAAATGAAGCGAATATTTACAATTGATATAGACAGGAATGATTATAGTAGTATTAATAAAGCTAACATTGATAAATTAGTGCATACGATTAAGCACTATATAACTAACAACTCTGTTTTGATAAAGAGGACTGCTAGTCAGATTACTCAAATTCAAGCTGACCTAAAAGACTTACCACCAGCATTAGAGACTTATATGAATAGATTATCGGCTGTGTCCGGGATACCTGTTTCAATTTTATTTGGGTTAGATGTGAAAGGTTTTAATAATACTGGGAATTTGACAATTTTACAATATAAAAAAATGTTAAAATCTATTCAATTAGATTTAGAAAACATTATAAATATGCATTATAAATTAGCTTTTAAGGTGAATTGTAAGCTTGAAGATATTAATTTTAAAATAGTATGGAACCCATTTGATGATAGTAGTGAACTAGAAAATAAAAAGAAAAGTATAGAGTTGGGTAGATTTTATGTAGAGTTGGCAGAAAAAGGGATAATTGATGCTGGGATATTGATGAAAAAGCTAGAAGAGGAGGATATAATCTAGATGTATATTAAATTAGGTGACTCTTTTTCACAGAAAGAATTTAAGAATGGAGAACTGCATTATAAAGGTGTCCCTATTGCTAGGTATGGAGTATTTGAATATTTAGGGAAGGAGTTAGGTGTATCTGGAAATTCTAATAAATTATTTAAGGTTTTGCATCCTAAGGAAGAATTATTTAATCAAAAAACAATAGATAGTTTGACAGATATTCCAGTTTATCTAGGGCATGTATCTGCTGATAGGGGAGAAAAGCATAGTGTGGGGTTTTTGAAAGAAGTTTATTATAAGGAGGATGGAAATAGTGATGATAAATTATATGGAAATATAGTTATTTTTGACAAAAAAGCTATTGAAAGAATTGAAAAAACAGGGTTAAAAGGGTTGTCGTTAGGATTTTATAGTGATGTACGAGAAGCTCCTAGAGATGCAGATTATGATTTTGTTTTAAGGAATATTAATGGTCAAGATTTTGGGCATTTAGCGATAGTGGAAGAAGGGAGAGTTGGAAAGGATATAAAATTATTAGATGAGAAACCAAACCAAATAGGAGGGATTATGGTTTTAGAAGAAATAAAAAAATTTTTAAAAGAAAAAGGGGAGGGAAAATTTAGTGATGAAGATATAGAAAAAATAACATTCACGACATCAGAAGAAATAAAAGATGAAGAAAAAGAAGAAATAAAAGATGAAGAAAAAGAAGAAATAAAAGATGAAGAAAAAGAAGAAATAAAAAAAGAGGATGTTAAAGAGGGAAAAGAAGAAATAAAAGATGAATGTGAAATTAAAGACATTGGCAATGAAAATTCAGGGAATTATAACCATAAAGGGCGACCAGGAGAAATTGGTGGAAGTAGTAAAACAGAAGATTCTAAACAGAACATAATTGATAGTAAACAACTTTTAGATAGCAATGAGTTTGTAGATGCATTACTTTCAAAGCTTAAAGAAAGAGAAAAAATTAAAAATAGCAAGGCTGAAATTGAAAAACTTATAGGATGCAAGGTTATAGGTGATAGTTATGATACTATAAAAAAATATAAAGAAGCCTTTGAAGCTGGGAGGAAGGCAGGAGAAGCAACGAAAGTTATTAATCAAAATTTCAAAAATGAAGACAATGAAAATAATACATATATATTTAAAAATTTAGCTTTAAAATTAGCAGGGGAGGAATAAGGATGAATTTGGATTTTCGTAGAAATTTTAGAAAAGGTTTGATTGGAATGAAAGATGGGTTTGTCAAAGCTGATGATTTTAATATTTTTGGGGTTCCATCTGATACAGCGGCTGGGGATATTACACTTACAAGCAATATGACAGATGGTGATTTTATTATTATAGGGAATGTGAGATATGATTTTGTAGATACTATTGATAATACTATTCCTAATCAAGTCAAGGTTGGAACAACAATTGATGACACTTTGACTGCTTTAAAGCATGCTTTAGATGGGTATACATCTGATGCTGATATTAGTACATCTACTACTCAAAATCAAAACTATACATCTTCAATAGATGGGGATAAAATTACTATCACAGCTAAAAAATCAGGTGGAGATTATAATACAGATATTGCTACCAATAAAGCTTCTGGGATAACAATAAACAATATTACTGGTGGGAAGAATGAAATTAAAGCAAAAGTTGGCAATGTTTTCACTTATATAAAATCTAATACAGGTTATAGTTATAATAATGCAGTAGGTATGGGTGGAAGTGGACAAATAGCTGGGATATTGTTATCTTACAATTTAGTGACAACTAGATTTAATTTTGATGTTAATATAACTTCTAGTTTAGAAGTTGAAAACAATACTCAAGGAGCCATAATTTATAATGGTAAAGTGTGGGTAAAAGTGAATAATGTTATAGGGGATTTAGCAACATCTACCCCTGAACCTTGTTTCAAAATAAGCACTGGGGATATATATTGTTGGGAAAATGGTTTTAGTGAAGATGAATATAGGAAAATTCCTGGTCGTTTTATTATTGTGAATACAGAAAACGATGAGCTGGCACAATTAGAAATAAATTTATAATAAATTTTGGGGGTAAAATGGAAAACTTATTTAATAATACATATACTAATGAATTTAGTACGATTGATGATAATATGCAATATAATAATAGTAATGATTTTTTTTCATATCCAACGAATATGAAAAATAAAATTGTAGATTTTTTAAAAGATTATCAAGATGAGTGGAAATTGAAAAGGTTAGGGTTTGGGAAAAAAGATAATATTACTGACCAGAAAATGAACGAATTATGTAATGTTGCGATAAAAAACGAAGCTATTGGTAATATAGGTTATTCATTTTATCGTTTTATAGAGAGATATCCTAATTTTTTTATAGAAATGACACCAATGAATACTGCAACCAAAATATTCCCAGAAACTATTATGGGTGATTTTACTACAATGACAATTGAAAACAGGAGATATATACCATCGTTCAACTCTTCTGAATATAACGATATTTCAAATGGTGCTGAGTCTAACGTACAGATGATTTTAGATTATATACCAACTATAAGGTTATCTACTACTTTTTGGCACTATTACCTTCAATCTATGATGTCAAAAAAATTTGCAGGATATGATGAAGAGGAATTTGTTAGAAGTAAGACTGCATACTTAGGGCTTAGAAATATTATAGATGAAATTAGGTTTTATGGTTTTGAAACTGGAGATATAAATAAAATTAGTGCTTATAATAATGTGTTTAGAATGTATGGGCTATTAAATCATCCGTTATTAGATAACCCTATTCCTGCCACATATTTTGAAGTTTCTGGAACACGATACACATCGTGGAAAGATAAAAAAGAGCAAGGACAGGGAAAATTAATTTGGAATGATATTAGTAATTTAGTTGAAACATTAATAGCTAATACTGATGGATTAGTTAGTTTACCAGATAGTAAAATTAAACTTGCAATGCCTAATACCCTTTATAGTTGTCTAAATACTACTTTAAATGCTTTTGAAACTAAAACTGTTATGAATTTAATTACTGAAACTTATAAGAATATTGAGATAGTGCAGTGTCCTAGACTGAAAGATAAAGAAGGTGTAAATTGGGTTTATTGCACTGTTGACAGGGTAGAAAACGAAGAATACAATAATATTATAGGTTATTTTGGAACTACTGCTAAAACTTTTATAACTAATTATATTCAAGCTGAGACCAAGAAAACAGGTATAGAAATATCTACTGGTATCGCTGGTTTTTATCCAGGGCATCCTAAGGCAATAGTTAGAATGAATAATATTTAAAAAATGTGGAGGGAGAATGGGAAATAAAGTTATTATAATTAATTATAGCTCCCCTTTATGTTTACAGATAACAATAAAAGGGGCGACTATAACAAAGGTAATTAATGGTATTGATAGTAAAGGTGTGGTTAAAGAATTTGTTAATATTAATGGGGAACAACAATATATTAAAATTTATGATAAAAAGAAAAATGCTTTTAATAAGTATATAAACGACCCTAATCCTGAATTTACTAATTATAACGACCGATATGCAACAACGGAAGTAAGTGAGGAAGAATATAATCAATTAAAAACTTATAAAGTTTTTCAAGATAAAGTTGAAAAATTAAAAACATTGCTAGTTATTGAACCAGGTAAAAAAATACCAAACGACGAAAAAATTAAGGAAGAAAAATCTAAACTTAAAACTATTAATAAAATGAAAACAAAGAAAGATATCCCTGAGGGTGTATATGTTTATGATAAACAATCACATTAATTTTACTCAAGAAGAATTTTTATCAATAATGTCTAAGAATATTAGAGATTATTTTGATGAAAATGGGAAAGAACATATAAAATATAATTTAGAGCTTGCTATTTCGTATTGCAGAAATTTTATTTTGAATTGTAAAAAATCAAGTGAAATTCCTCTTATTAAAGAGCTTGTTTATATGACTTGTTTATGTTATATAATTTCAAAAGACCCAAAATTGAGTGAATATTTAGGGCTTCCTATAAACCCTGCAACAAATGAGGCGAAAGTTGACAATGTAGCTATTAAACTAAATGCAAGTAGTAGCAACACATTATCTATATATGATGTTTGTGGGAAATATGGGCTTATATGTAAAGATTTAATTAATAGATTATTTTATGTAGCTCCTGTGGAAGTAGATTTTGACATTATAATACCTATGATATAGGCAGGTTGAAATGATTATATATGGCTTAAAAAGGGATAAAAACAAACAATTATATTCTATTTTAGGCAAGCTATGTAATAAACAGGTTAGAGCAGGTTGGATTAATGGGGAAAGGTATGAAACTGGTGCAAGCATTGCGAGTGTAATGAATTTATTAAATAATGGGGGAATAGTTATTGGTGAAGACAATAAAGCTATAAGCATTCCCCCAAGACCATTTTTGAATTTAGCTACAAAGCTAACAGAAGCAGACATTAATATGGTATGGAAAGAAGATTTTATATATAGTTTGAAAGCAATTTTAATTGTTATTATGTATTATATGATAAACAACATTAAACTTGCGATAGAGACTACAAACGAGCCTCCTTTATCAAGAATGACTATTGTGAGAAGGATGAGAACTAAAAAATATAGATATGCATTAGACAAACCACTTATGGAGACTGGAAAAGCTTATAACAGTATCAAAGGTGAAATAATTAATGTTTAATCTTATAAAAAGTTTAATTTCTCCTATAAATTCTTTATTAGATAATACAGATATGATATATTTTAAATTTATTGGTGAAGTTGAAAAAGAAGGTGGTATTGTAGAAAATGAATATGGAGAAGGTGTAAAGTTTAATGGTATCTATATTACTGATAAAGAAAAAGGGATTATGTTAGAAAATGGGACATATTTATCTAAATATGATGCACATATATTGACATATGATACAAATATTAGCACATTATTTGACAAAGATACTAGCTCTAATGATTATATAACATATAATGGATATAAATGGAACATTACTGGGATAACAGACCATAGCAAAGATAATGGTTGGATTAGGATATATATAACGAGAGATAGCAAATGTTGATTATAAACGATGTTTATGAAGGTATTCGTATAGCAATTAAGTCGGCATTGGCATATAATGATTTAAATGTAGCTGATTTTTCAATAATCCAATCTTATCAAGGAGAAATATATAATGCTGACAGAACTAAAAAAGCAACTATTTTTATGACGATACAAGATTTATATTGTAAAACAATGCCGTATAATTGTTTATATAATGGGAAAGAATATTTTATAAATAATTATGAATTTAATTGTTATATTGATTGTCAAGCTGAAAAAAATGCTGACTATTATTTATTATTATTAAGAGAATATTTTTTTCATTGTTGTAATGCTATAAAATGTAAAGATGACTTATTTAATAATAGTTATAATAATAATGTTTTATTTTTATTAGGTAAGGATGAATATACTAGGTCATTTACGATATGGGACAATAATAAGTATAGGGTTTTGCCTAGATTGACTTTAAAATTTGTGGTAGAAAATATAAGTGAAAATAAGAAATATATTGATGATAATATTAAGGATATAAAGATAAGAACTTGGGGGGTATAAGATGGCTAATATAGATACTGTGCCTATAAAAAAATATGTTAATGTAAAAAGCACAATTCCTTCGTCCACAAATTTCACGAGCAATCTTTGTGGGAGGTTTTTTTTAGAGTTTTCACAAAATTCATATGTTCCGACTAAAAGCATATTAGAATTTAAAAGTGCGGATGAAGTTGCGGAGTTATTTGGTGTAAATTCTTTTGAATATAAATTAAGTGTTGAATATTTTGGGTTTACAAATAAAAGTAATGGGGCTCCGACATTAATTAGTTTTGCAGGGTTTAATACAAGTGTGACAAATCCATTTATAAGGACTAAAAGAATAAACATCCAAGATATATGTACTGCTTTAAAACAAATAAGCGATGGTATTCTTGATATAAAAGTTAATGGTATGGATAATATTATAACAGGTCTTGATTTTACACACGATGTTAATGTAAGTGATTATTTGACAACTATTCAAGATGGTTTAGACAATATATTTGGCAGTGATGCACTGAATGGGTATACGATTGAATATGTGTCTAGTATAGAATGTTTAGTTTTGAAAAAAAACAATGCTGTTGTAAAAACATTAGAGATAGTTGAAGTAGATACAGGTAGTGGTACAGATATTTCTAAAATTTTACAACTTGATACAGCATCTAACCCTTATAATAATAATGGGGAAGGATATAACAGTATTGCTGAATGTTTAGATTATACTGAAACAAAATCTGACAAATTTGGAAGTTTTGGGTTTATAAATAAAGAATTAAATAGTAATGATTTAGCTGATATTCATACTTTTATCACAGCTAAAAAAGATAAATATTTATTTAGTATGGATGTTAATCCTACTAATTATAATACAATAAGTGAGCTGACTAAAAATTATGATAATTTTGTTTTAAATTATTCTACACAAACAGATACTATGGCTATTCCTGCTTTTTTTATGCCGATGGCAATTATGGCTTCTATAAATTTTGATGGTTATAAAACTACACAGAATTTTGGGCTTCAATCTTTTCCAAATATGAAAGTTGAAAGTTGCAATGAATCGTTATTTGACGACCTAACAGGTAAAAATATTAATATTAATTGTAGATTGCAACAAGCAGGGAATTATGTTGACAGGTATCAACAAGGGGTTTGCTCTAATGGGACTGCTACAAATATTGTTGCAAATAGAATATGGCTTGATACAACTATTACTTTTGATTTATTTAATTATTTAGACAATGTAAATAAAATTCCTAAGACCACTGCTGGAAAAACTGCACTAGATAATGTAGTTATTTCTTGTTTAGATAATGGGGTTAATAATGGGGCTATAATGACTGGTGTGGCTGGATTAGAAGATACCCAAAAAACGATTGTAGATAATATACTTGGTGGGAAAGACCTAAACGATGTTTATTTAGAGTTAGCTCAAAGTGGTTATTATTTACAGAGTTCTTTTGCTAAAATTGATGGAAAAGATACTTATATTGCGACAATTATTTATATGGCAGATGTAATTATACAATTTATTAGTATTTCAAATATTATATTGAAATAGGAGTGTGTGGAGATGCATAATGATATTACTGCGATAGGTGCGCAGATACTTATACAAAACAGAATGTTCCCAATAGGTTTAAATATAAAAGAATTTGTTAACCAAGGGCTAAACACTGATGCTTGGAATAATGAGTCTGCTCCTACTACAATTATTGCTGGGACGACGACCCAAGGGAATTTAATCAAATATGATGTTGTGTCAGCACAATATTTGACACTTAATATTCTTCCTAAATCTAAACCTTCTGAAACTTTTCAAGTTGAGAATTTACCATTCAATGAGGTTAGTAGTTTATTGATGCAATTTCATAATTTACATGTAGCTAAACGGTCTGGGAATGATTTGATTTTGCCAAATGCATTGCCTAGCCTTATAATACAAACATTAACAAACGGTTATAGTAAAATTATAAAAAATGCTATTTTTGTACCTAATTATTCAGGCAATCCTTTTCCGAGTATGACTGACGGGCACATTAATACAATTAATTTTACTTTTGCCTATTCTAGTGCGGATGAGACTATTAATGCTTAAAATAAACAGTGCATTTATGAACCTGCTTAAAATAAGCAATTATTATATTAATAAAGAATGGAGTAAGAATATGGTAAATTTTAATGAAAAAAGAGTAAAAGATGGGATTTATGCGATACTTGAATTAGAGGATTTATATAATCAAAAAAAAACTTTTTTTATTCCAAAATTGTTTGGTTTAGAAGGTTGTCAAATACAAAACAAACTATATACACTTTTACAAGGATTAACAAATAATAATATTGAAAATGACAATTATTTTACTGAAATTATGAAATATGTGTTAGAATATATTTATATTGCCCCTTCCATAGATGAATATGAGAAAATGAAAAAAATTATGTTTGTCAATGAAAATGGTAGGATTAAAGACAATACAAATTTGGATTGCGACAAGCTGACCTACTTATTTTGTTATTTTTTGGTTTATAATTATTCTTTTTTCTCACTTGGCGATTTGATAAATACGAATTCTACAAACTTATTCAAGGTGAAAACAATGATTGTGAAAGAAATAAGCTCATTAATAGTGGAAGCTATAAAATAACTGCTAATAGTTTAAAAGGGACTATGTTTGAGCTTCCTAAAAGTGAAATGCCTGATTTTGTTTTTGAATTAATGATGAATGAAAATATTAAATTATCGTTTTATGATATAAAGTATAAATATTCTTACGAAGATTTATGTAAAATATACGATGCATATATAATTAAAGGATTTGAAGCTCTTAGGAATAAAATATTAAATATAGAATAATTAGGTTGTTAAATCGCCATGAAAGAATTAGACAAGTTATATATTTCCTTTCATACGAAAGGATTGGAAAAAGTTAGGGATAATATTAAAAGATTAGATAGTCTTTTGAATGGTTTGGCAGAAAAGCTTAATTTGTCAAAGGTATCTAATAGTGTATCACAATCAATTACATCATTTAATAAATTAGAGGATGTTTTACAAAAAATTAAAACATCTTTTAATTTTAATGACAATATTGATAGTATAAAAGAGTTAAGTGTTTCGCTTCAAGATTTAAAAAAATCAATGAATTTTGATGAGAGCATTGACATAAAAAAAATTAATAAATTAAGTGTAGCACTAAAAATTTTAAAAAATAATTTAAATTTTAAAGGTAAGGGTAGTGTTTTCAAAATTGGAAATTACCTATTTGGAAAAAATAAAAAAGATAATAATAAAGATGATGATGATGATGGAAATAAAAAAAATTTATTATTATCTTTATTGACACTTGGGAAATATGCGACTGTATACACTGCATTATTTGTTGCATTGAGAAAAATTTTTAGCACTATTAAGAATGGGGCACTAGATGTTATCAAAACCTCAGAAGATTTTAATTATTTAAGTAAAGAGATAGGGGTATCTATTGAAAAGCTTCAAGAGTTTAGCAATGCTGAGAAACTTGTTGGGGGTTCTGGTAGTGGAATAATTAATTTATTAAAATCATTGAATTCTGGTATTGTTTCTATGAAATATGGGGAACTTCCATCCAATTTTGAGCTTGCGATGAAAAGATACTCCAGATATGGCTTAGATTTATTTAGAAACAAAGATAGTGTATCATTAATGAATAATATTGCTAAAACTATTTCTAACATAAAGAATGCTGAGGAAAAGGCTGATTTAGCTTCTATTTTAGGTATTGATGATAAAACATTGAGGCTTATGCTATCAGGGACAAATGATTTTAATAAGTATTTAGCTTCTGGGAAAGCTACGAGGTATTTGACAGAGGCTAGTGGGGAAAATATGGCTAAAGGTGTTTCTGCTGTTAGGAATATTAAGCTGGGTGGCAAAAAAATTTTAGGTAGTGGTATTTCTGGTGGAATGAATATATTAAGTAAATTATTTAATAGAGATGATAATAGCTATAAAGTTCCTGATTTAGAAAAGCTTAACAATGTTGTTAATTATAACATTGACAAAGCCAAGTCTATTAATAATTCTACTAATAATAAAACATATAACAATACAACCGATAACAAATATACAACTAACAATATAAATATTTCTGTTAATAAAGAAGAAGATATGGAAGATGTTGATTATCTTTTAGAATTGTTAAAAATTGAGAATAGAGGAATTAAATAAGGAGTTGTGAGATGTTAGCATTAGCTGGGGGATTTGATTTTGCTAAAAATGTTAATTTGCCACCTACATTAATGGGGGTTGGGACAACTTTTATTTTTTCTTTATTTAGAGGCAAAGGTGTAAAGTTAATTAAATTTTTTTTAGATGAAAGTAAAGAAATAGAAACTATTGAAGAGTATGCCACAATAGAAAAAAAATATACGGAAATTTTAAAAGAAATAGACATATCACAAGATAGTTTTAAGGTGGAAGGTGGGATTAAATTTTGCTCGCAACCAAATATGAGTGGGGCACCAATCACAGACCATTCTTATAGGGTTCCTAATAAGATACAATTTAATATATTTTTAAAAAGTCGTAATGAAAAAGATGAAAAGATTGATAAAGAAATAGCCGAGCTTTATGGTAAAAGGATTTTAATTTTTGCTTATAATAAAGTTTATTCTAATATGTATTTAAACAATAAAATAACAGAATTTAGAGGTATAAATGGGATATTTATTACATTATTTTTTAAAGAGATATTAGAACCTGTTGAAATTACTAAAACTTTTAAAAAGATTGATATTGTTGCCCCAGAGGATGCTAATACTGAGGAAGTGAAACATAACAAGACTATTAGTGCCCCTAGTATTGATGGAACTACTGCATTAAATAATTTGAAAAATTGTTATGCAGTGATGCCTCCTTCTTTTGTAGGAGTTTTTGCTTAATGAATGAAATAATATTAAATAATTCTCCAAATCAAAAAATTTATAATATTGTTCCTGATATAAATCTAAAAATTGATTTAGAATTATATTATAATAAGATTATGTTTATGAATTTATATATTAATGATGTGGTTAGTCTATCCAATGTCCCTTGTAAAGCTAATTTGCCATTAATATTGTATCCGTATATTATAAAAAAGATAGGTGGGAACTTTATATTTAAAACTGAAAAGGATAATTATCCAATTTATGAAAATTTTAATAAAACCTGTAAATTATATTATTTTACAAACAAGGAAACGATGTGAATAATAGGCGAATTATTTTAGATTTATTTACAGTTAATAAGCAAGGAACTATTACTGAAAAAATTAGCTTAGATAATTTAAATAATGAATTTAATTTGCATTTTACAATACATAGCCAAATAAATATTAATCTTTTAGAAGAGGCAGATTTTATTTTATATAATTTAAGTCAAGAAACTTTAAGTAAAATTTATACATTTAATCCATATGGTCGCGATGCAGAAAGGGTAAAAGTTAATTTTTATTTAGGGTATGGCAATGAATATCATTTGCTTTATACTGGGGATATTTATAATACTATTCCTAGTAGTGATAATTTTACAGATATGAAAATAGAATTGAAATGTTTAAGCAATTTGTATCCTGTAAGCGATGATAGTAATGTAATCACACTAAATTTTGAAAATGACATAAGATTTTCAAAATATATAGATTATATTTGTAAAAAATTTAACATTAATTATGTTTATAATTCAAAGACAGACCCTATTATTACTACTAGATATCAAATAACAGGTGATATGGAAAGGATTTTTGATGATATAATTGATATCAATCCAAATGTGGATGTATATTACACTTGTGGGAAATTATATATTACTGATAAAGACAATAATAGTGTCAAAGGGTATGTTTTATTGCCTGGGAATATTTTATCAATTCCAAAGATTGATATATTTTTTTTATATATAAAATATAGGATTGTTAGTGATATTAAAGTAGGGGACTGGGTAAGGTTTGAAAATACAAGATTTATAGACAATAAAGTTTTGAATGGTGAGGGTAATTATAGTTATGCAGTTGGAGATTATAAAATATATAATATAATTTATAATGGTGGAACTATGGAAAATGATTTTTATATGTATATTAAAGCTTTAAGGGATGGGGTTAGTAAAATTTAATGGAAGCATTATATTTTTTGAATAAAAAAGGTATTGAAAAAGCTAAGCTGAATTCTTTATTGTCAAGAATAGAGAAATTTATTCCTGCGAAGGTGATTGAGTATGACAAAGAAACGAATAGGGCAAAATGTCAAATAATGATATATACTGAAACTACTGATGATAAAGTTATTCCACCAGCTCCTGTTTCTGATATTCCTGTATTTAATTATGGTGGAAGTGATTTTTCTTTTAAAATTAAAATAAAAACTGATGATTTAGGATATTTATTAGCATGTGATAACGATATTAGTAAATTTAAAGAAAATCATTTAGGAGCTCCGCCTGTTTATAATATGAGGCATCGTTATTTCAATTCTATTTTTCTTCCTGCTGGAATGTATAATATTGATAATGATGATAATATTTATATTGGTAATAAATTATCTTCATCTTATTTAAGTATTAATGAAGAAGATTTAAAAATGAAATCTAAGGTAATAAATATAGATGCTAGTGAAAATGTAAACATACTAATTAATAATGAGCCAGCTATTTCAATTAGTGGTGGGAATATTGATATACATAAAGATATAAATTTTAAAGGGAAAATTAAAATAAATGGAGTAGAAGGTGCGACAGGCACTTTTACAGACACTCCATCGGGTCGCACTATAAATATACAAAATGGGGTTATAACAGCAATTGTATAATTTAAAAATACTAGATAAAAATTTAAATATGTTATATAATGATGATGCTATAAAAGAATTAATTGAATGTATTATACTGACAAATCGTAAAGAGTTATATTACAATCAAACATACGGCATTAATTATGTTGATTTTTTACAAACCAAAGATACAGTTATTTTTCAAAAAGAATTACAAGATAATTTATTAAGTTGTGATATTATTGAAGAAATAACATATATAGATACTACATTAGAGCATAATAAGATTAATTATTATTTAGAGATTAAATTGAGAGATTATAAAGATATAACATTGAAAGGGGAAGTAGTTTTTAATGGTTGAATTACCTGATATATATCATTTCACAGATGGGGCATTAGATAAAGTTGACACTGCAAAGGTGTATGATAAAATAAAATCATATATTAGGGATGGGGTTGGAGAAGATGTAATTTTAGACGAGCATACTATCCTGGGAGCAGTAATATCGCTAATTACATATGAAAATGTAAAAATTATTAATGATATTATTCAAAATTTGCCATATTTTTTAGACCCAACTTATGCTCGTGGTACTAATTTAGATAATATTGCTTCTCGTTATAATATTTATAGAGGGGTTGGTCGTCCTACACAAGTGAAATGTCATATTACAGGAAAACCATATGCAATAGTCCCTAGTGGGACATTAGTACAAGATAATTATGGAAGGAATTGGGAAAATGAAACAAAATATACACTTGACAGTAATGGAGTTAATGATAACTGTGTTTTTTTTTGTACGATTGAAGGGGCAATTACTTTATCTGACAATGAAATAACTAAATTTGTGACGACAGACTTAAATTTATATACTATAACGAATGAGAAAACACTTGATACTGACATAGGGGTAGAGGCAGAATCAGATACATCTTTAAGTATGAGGGTTGCAACCAAATTGAATGCAAATAGTTTAGCTCCTGGTGTCTTAAAATCGGATTTATTAAACGTTGCTGGTGTGGCTGATGTTTTGTTTTACACAAATCCAGATACAGAGAATGAGTATATAAACTATAAAGGTTGTAAAATTTTAAAGGGGCAATCCCTTTTGGTTTTACAATTTACTTTATCTCCAGACTTATATCCAGAAATAAAACGACAGATAGGGATACGATGCTATAGAGACTTGATTGCTAATTATAATCTTGTTTCAAATAATGAGTTGGGTCCAAGTGATATTTTTACAGAAATAGAATATAATGGCAGTAAATTTTATTATTGCGAAGCAGCTCAATCTAATATTTATCTCAAGATGGTTATTTATAACCCATCAAATATATATACTACAGATTTTATAAATAATTTAAAAAGTTATATTATAAGGCATCAATACGATATTAGTGGTAGTGGTAGAAGGGTGTGTACGATTGGGGAAGATGTTTCCACATATGAAATTAACGACATTATACAAAAACAATTTCAAATATCATATGTTAGGTTTGAAATTAGTGCGGATGGGGTGAACTGGGGGACAAAAATTATTAATAACGATTATTCAATAATATATATATTTAACAAAGACTTAATGGATGTGTCCTTTGGATAATAATAAAGATTTTAATATTTTTAATCAAGAGATAGAGGATATAGACCCTAATACATTTATATTGTGGCAGTTTAGAAATACATTATCTGAAAAATTGCTTATAGCTTTGACAAAATTTTTTAATGAGAATGTGCTTATATTAATAAAATATATTAAAGAGAATATATTGAATTTAGAGACAGCTGACGATTATGGTTTAAGTTATTGGGGGAAAATATATAAAGTGAGTCGTGTTTGTGTTTTTGAAAATGAAACATTTATATTAGATACAGAAGAATACAGGGAACTTATAAAAGCTAAAATTTTACTAGGGAATATACAACTTAGCATGGCAGGGATATTAGAATATTTAGACTTAATTTTTCCAGGGGATAAAATAGACCTCCTGACCGCAAAGAATGTCTATTATTATACATTATCTAAGGATTTAAGTAATAAAGATATTGCAAAAATAATGACTAATAATTTACTTCCATATCCTGAGGGGTGTGTTATAAAAGTTAGGTTTGTTTTAATGAAAAATAGGTTTGGGTTTTCTCCAGATTGTAAAAACTTCAATAGTGCACCATTTGGGGCATATAGGGAGCTATAACTATGAAAAAAAGTGAGATTAATGTTTTTAAATTTCCTTGTCCTTTTGCATTTGCAGGGGATAGGTCAGATATACCAGTGTTACCAGCGAATGATAAAGAGGCATCTATTCGTGAGGGGTATAATCCTAAAACTTCATCTGCTATTGATGATGGTGGAATGCCTGTAACAAGGGAGACAATGAATGGGGTATTATATAAAGCTACAATCAATCAACATGCAGAGTTGGCTGGAACAAATCTAAATATTTACGATGCGAGCTATGCTACTAGTATAGGTGGCTATCCACAAGATGCAGTAGTAAAAATATATAACAATGATGGAAGTTATACTATTTATAAAAGTTTAATTGATGATAATACTTATAGTCCAGCTGTGGATAATGGGACACATTGGGCTATTATTAGAAATTATAATAATCTCTATAAAGATTTATCAAATTTAGAGCTAGATGGTTTTAAAAAGATGTTAGAGATTAATAGAGTTTCAAATTGTATTATTAAAGGCGAGGTTGATGTTGTTTATGAGGATAATAAGTTAATACTTAAAATTAAAGCTGGGACTATATTAGCTTACCCTAATGGGATAAAAAATAATAGTGCTGAATACGATAATATTTATCGTAATATTAGTGATGATTTAAACATAGATATTACAAATGATTATATTAATTATATGACTTCTGGAATATGTTATTTTATTTTTTTTGTATTCGATGGTGCTAGGACAGATACTAGTGTAAATTATTTTCATGGAGAACTTCCAAATAATATTAACAATAGATATATATTCTCTTACAGCCCTAATAATAATATTGTATATAATTTTGGAATACGAGCCTCAAATACAGTTTTTTTAGGTTATTTAAGTGTAAATAAAGATAATAATAGTATCATATACAAAAAAATTAATTATATAAATACAAAATCATATCCATTTCTGGTAAATTATGATTTTGCTTTTATTTTCTTATCTGGATTTGGTGGGAATACAAATTTTATTAAAATAAATTCGTATGGGAAATATGTTGTTAGGGTAGTCAATGCAAATTATTTATATGTTAATTTATATAGATTTGATGATTCTAGCTCAACTCTTATTAATGTATATAGAACTGGAGCTAATAATATATCTGAGCTTACATTGGAAGTTGAAATTAAAGAGCCTTATTTTGGGATAATGGTTTTAACTGATGCACAAGCTGATGTAAATAATTATATTAAATTTATTCCATATTTAAATTAATATAGGGAAATATATCTATGAAAAACAAAAATTATAAATTATTAGATAATGATACAATAACAATTAATAGGTTTGGAAGAGACATAAAATTATATAGGATTGAAGCAATAGTTGATATTGATGAAGAAACTCCGAAAGGATTAAAAGGTGGGTATATAGAGAGCGAAAGTAATTTAGAGAGTTATCAAGGTGAAGATACTGCTTTTGTTTATAAAGATGCGAAAGTTTTTGGTAAAAAGTGTGTTGTAAAATATAAAACAAAACTTAGATTTGGTGAATATTTTGGTGAATATTTTTAATACTTATATAAAAAATGATAGAATTAATAGAAAATTTAATATTACTTTTAAATAAAAACGATTTATTTAAGTATATATTTTATATTATATCTATATTATGTATAATTAAAATAATATATATAGATATATATAAAAATACATTTTTAAAGTTATTAAGTATAAATAAAGCACTTTTTGATTTTAGGGAATTTATTTATAAAAGTTTAGATAATATTAGTAATAAGATAAACGATATAGAAAAAGATATAAAAATATTATTAAATAAAAAGAATAAGAGTAAGTGATGTTAATTATTTTAATATTGATAATAATATTAATAGTAATAAAAAAGAGAATAGATATACTAACAATCGACAAACTATTTGAAAGACGGCATTATAAACGATGAATTAATTATAATTTATATTTATATTTTTCGCTTGTATTTTCAATATGTCCTTATTTTGATACATTGTTTTTATCAAATAAGCACTATCATTATTGTTTGTTGTCTTGTCAAAATTGCATAAATTGTAATTATGCAATAACACATCTACCCTATAATCTACATCTATAACAAAATTGACATATAAACACATAACTATATTATTAAACTGCCATTCTTTTTCTTTGTCCTTGTTATAATAATACTTGCAAGCATCAAATATTTCCATAGCAGTTAAATTAATTTTTGATGTTTTTTGTTTTAATATTATATCGTAATTATATAAATATTCTTTACAATTTATATCAAAACAATCTTGGACTTTTTTAAAATTATCAATGCACTTTTCAGGGAATGGAATTATATCGTTAAGCTTGTTTAAATAATCGTCATATAAAATTATATCTAAATCATCTATATTTTGTAATGTTTTAATAGTAGAGCTATACCCTACTGGGTAGTCTGACAAAAATTGTCTTTCAAAATTTTCTTTTGTAGGTTTATGTTTAATAATATATAATTTATTATTTTCTATTAAATATATATCCGTAAGTTCGTATGGGGGAATTTCTTCATTAGGTTTATGGATTATTGTTTCAAAATATTCTTTATATCCTAACGAATTAGCTTGCCCTTGATAATATTTTTTACAAAAATTAATAAATGTTTGACAATCTACATTTTCAACACTTGAAGACAAAAAATCATTTAATTCTTCTATAAATTCGCTTCCTATACATACATCCCCATCGTTGCAAAATACTTCGTATCCACCTTTAAATTTCCTATCAAACAAAAATTGACTTGTATTTGACATTATTCCACCACACACATTTTTTTATTTTCCAGTGCTTCCAAAACCATTCTCACCCCTTTTACTTTCTGAG
The DNA here is from genome assembly GCA_900314605.1 of uncultured Methanobrevibacter sp. Taxonomy (GTDB): domain Archaea; phylum Methanobacteriota; class Methanobacteria; order Methanobacteriales; family Methanobacteriaceae; genus Methanarmilla. The sequence goes on from OMVX01000012.1 coordinate 21,171, forward strand.
AGACTATCTACATATTTAATTTGTAATCCATTTATTTCATTAGCGATAGGGATAACTAAACCTTGTGCTATTTTATCACCTTTTTCAATATAATATGGGTCTTTATTGAAATTCATTAATATTACTCCAACCTCACCACGATATCCTGAATCAATAGTTCCATTAAAAGCCCAAATTCCTCTTTCAGCTAATCCACTTCGCCCTGTAATTAATAAATAATGAGTATCTGGTATTTCAAAACTTAAACCTGTATTTATCAAAACCTGCGACTGAGGAGGTATAATAATAGTATCACAAGCTTTTATATCAAACCCTGCATCGTTAGGATGTGCATAACTTATATCGTATGCCATCTTTGATTTTTTAACTTTTAATAACATATCCCCTCCTGTTTTATTAATTGATTTTTGTGCGGTCAGTGGGAAAAAAATACAAACATAAATTGTTTGTATGGTAGGAGAATAGATAAAAAAACCCACTGACCGCCTATACACTATAAAAATAAGTTATAAATATATCATATTATACTTCTTACGGATTGAAAAGTCGTTTTGGTCTATTAAGTGTATCTGTATGTAGCCAAGATACATTATCTTCAAAATTTACATATTCAATCTCTTTTATATTTAAAAGTTCTTTTCTAATTTTATTATATTCAACAATTTTCATCTCTTTTAAAGATGCTAATAAACTATTTATTTTAGATTGAATATCATCTTTATCAAAACTATTTATAGTTTTATCATGCAGTTTATTTATATTATCTAAATAATCGTTTTTTATCACATTATAACATTTATCTTCTATTGATTTTATATGTAAGTCAAATGCTTTCCCGAATTTATGTGCTGAATAAGTATTATCTCTATTATGATTAAAACTCCTAAATCCACAATTCCATAAATCTTTATTATTTTTTTGAATACAAGTAGTGACCCCATATTTTTCTCTTATAACATCAATAGCTTTAAGCAAATTAGGGTCTAACAATATCCAACCATCTATTCCTCTATATTTAAGGTCTTCAAGTATTGATGGATGTATTAATTCTTCAAGTTTATAATATTTACAATGTATCATATTTTTTATTACCTATTTTTTTATTTATTAATATCCACATCTAGTATGAAAGGTGGTTATGCTTACATATTATATTTAGTAATATGAGACATAAGAAACATACTAAATGTAGTTTTTAAAATTTTATCTTTAAACTCCACCCAAATTTTAAAGGTATATATTTATTATCAATATGTGAATAAAGCTTATTTATAGGCTTAAATTCAATTTTAGGGCTAATTTTTTTTAAAATATTTTGAAATATATTTATCCCCTTTTTTTTATTCTTTAAATTTACAAGAATTAGCAATATATATTTTAAATATAAAAAATATCTTTTATTTTTTAAAATCTCAAATTTTATATAAAAGTTTATTAATTTTAAACAAACTTTTATTTGTTTATTTTTAATATTTTTATTTATTAATTTTATAGTTATATTTAATATTTTAAATACTTTAATTTTATTATTTAGTTTTTTATTATTTAAAACTTTCTCTATTCAATTAATATTTTTATTCTTTTTAGCTTCTTCTAAAAGTTTTTTTGTTTCATTATAAACTTCTTTACAATTTTCAACATTAATAGTACCATCTTCGTTTAAAAAATTATCTTTTAAAGTTTCTATTTTCTGTATAAATGTTTTATCTTTATAATTACAGAAAGAAAAAATAGATAAAATTTTAATAACATTATTTAATAATTTACATAAAAAAGTGTCATCTTTTTTAGTTGGTGTAAAATATACAATAATTGTCGTTAAAATTGACAAAGAAAACAAAATAGACCCTATATATTGTAGATTATCTAAATTAATTAGATTTGTTAGAAACTTCATTTTGTCCCCCCATATTTTTTTATTATTATACAAAAATAACTATTTATTGTAAATAACTTTTTAGCCATTTTAATCATTAAAAAGTCTATTTTTTCTATTTAAAATATCTGTATGAATCCATGATACATTGTTTTCAAAATTTAATTTTTCTAATTCTTTTATTTGAAGCAAATTTTCGCGAATTTCATTATATTTTTCAGTTTTAAATATTTTTCTTTCTTTTTTTATTTCATTTAATTCATTTAATAAATCTTCTCTATCTTTATTTTTAGCTAAAATATTTTTCTCTTCTTCTAGCTTTATTTTAGAAGCTTCATTTTCAATTTTTACAATATGTAGGTCAAAAGCTTTACCTAATTTATGTGGGGAAAAATTAAACATCACCCCTCCATAATTTAACGGGAGAAGTCCGCAAAACTGTAAATCTTTTGTGTTTATAGTTATAGCTCCATACATTTCTCTAATATAATCAATACTTCGCAAAAGATATTCACTAAATAGCATTATAGAATTAATATTTTTTAAACGAAAAATATTAATCATCCTCTGTGGCACAAGTTCTTTTTCTTTAAAATATTTAGGTATATACATTTTTATTTATCCTTACAACTTTTAAATTCATTACAAACATTATAAAACTTGCATTTAGGTAGCATAAGGCTAGCTAATTCTGGTTCAATTTTTGAAATTTCATTTTTTACTTTACTCCATAAATATCTAGCTTCAGGATGGGCTTTATTACACAATCTTTGTTTTGAAATATTTAAAATAGCTTGCATATTAAATATTGCAATAAAATCTATTGGTGTATTTCTATTAATATCTTCGTCTTCTAATATCTGACTAAAATCACATCTATTAGATTTTTCAAAAAATTCACAGCCTACTTTATGCCTATCAAATTCAAACACAACAAAACTTTTTACATTTTCAAATAAAACAACTATTTCCCCTATTCTAATAGGAGAATGCTCTGATTTTATTAATTTTAATTTAAATTCTTTTTGTTTATTTTCATCTAAATCAAAAAAGCTAGTATCCTTTTTACCTCTAGTTATTTGACAGGCTTTATAAATAATATCCCAGTCAATATTATTTTTTAAGATTGTTATTTTAGGTTCTAGCTGTGGTATTAATTTATTATAATTAAAATTATGGTCGTCTATATGCACATCAGCATATATTTTACTACAATCTGGGTATGTTTTTAATCCTTCTTTACTATTTTCATTAACATAATCAAATTTTAAATCAAATTGTTTAAGCCATTCTAGAGCTTCGTTTAATTTTTCCCCTTCTCTGCAAGTATATAATATAGTTTCCCAGCCTTGTTTTTTAAAGTATTTTACAAGATTAATCTTTTTATAATTAGGTTGCCCTATTTCTGGATATTTATTTTCGCATAAGGTGCCATCAAAATCAACTGCTACTATTTTAGACATATATCCTCCTTATTTTTTAAATTGCATCAGCTTTTTTATGTAATAGTTTTTTTAAAATGTTTTCAAATTCGCTTTCTGTGAAGCATAAAAAACAAACTTTGTCTTTATCCTTTTCAAAAATAATTTTATTAATAGTCTGGATCATTTTATAGTCTTCGTTTAAATACCCATTTTGAATTTCGATAAATGCCTCTTCTTTTAGAAAAAGCCTACTCCAACATTCTTCATTTAAAATTACATCATCACAAGGGCATATTGTTAGAGCTTTGGAAGGGCATATTTCCCCGATATAATTTAACTTGCTTTCATCTATATAATACATATTACAGTGTTCCCCCTCACATAATTTCTCTATCAGGTTCTTCTATTTGACTATTCATTTTCTCCACCTATCATATGTAGGAGAGTATTGTATTTTTCTTTAATTAAGTAGTTTATAGTTTTATGCAAATCCCCTGTATTTAACATTTTAAATTTTGATTTACCTAGAATAATTGTCCCATTTAGATTTTCTATTTTTTCATTTTTGTATTTTATAGTTTCTTTATAATCGTCAAATTCTGTTTGATTAAGGAAAAGCCTGCAAATACAGTGTTTAGTCAATATAAACTCATCACAAGGGCATATTGTATATTTTTGCAATGGCAATTTTTACCTATAAAATCGCCAGTTTGTAATTTAGTTTCATTTAGATAAAACATTTATTTCCTCCCTGTTAGCAATTTGATATCTATTTGTTTAGATTTAGTTAACAACAAATACTTAATAGATAACCATGTTAAAAGCTCAAAGGTTTTAACAATGTGATTATTAAATTTTTCTACAACTACAATATTGTCGTCAATCAACTTTACTTTTTTAAATTTATGTTCTAATCCGTGTATATATTTATCGTGTATCTGTTTTTCATCTAAAATAAAACCGCATAAACATTTTTTATGTAAAATAAAATCATCACAAATACATATACAATCGTTTTTTTGACATTTTTTACCAATAAAATTTAATATGTCTAGATTATAATAAAGTTCCATTTTTCCCCCTTTTTATTTATTTTTATTTTTTATAAATCAAAATCATATAAAAAATTAGCCTTTCTTTTCAAAAGGTTTTTTATTGTATGTTCTACATCATCTAATTTTCTATATCTTGTTTTCCCAATATAAAAAACGTTTTCTATTTCAGTGTTTCTTATTTCTTCATTTTTAATTTTAGCATCATTTATTACATCATCCATTTCTTCTTGTGTTAAAAATAAACGGCACACACATTGTTTATTTAAAATCATATCGTCGCAGATACATATACAATGTTCTTTTTTACAATGGCATCTTTGACCTACATAATTATCTCTATATAATTTTGTTTCGTCTAAATAAAAAACTTCATTTTTAATCATTGTATTTCCTTTTCATTTATTAATTTATTTAAATACCATTTAGCTTTTTTTAAATCTTCTATTCCACCTTTTTTATTTTCTCTAGAAATATATTTTATTATATTCCCTTTCAAATACCCTTTAAAAGCATCTGGTTCATTTGTTAAGATTGATTTAATGCAGTCTATAATTTCAATAGGACAATCTTTGTAATAGCCAGGGTTAATTTTATCAACATCTGCTATGGCGATATAATTCTGTTCTCCATATGGGTCTTTAGGAGGGTTAATTTTATCAACATCTGCTATGGCGATATAATTCTGTTCTCCATATGGGTCTTTAGGAAGGAAAACATTTTTAGGGTGAATACAAATAGAAAGTATTTCTCTATGTTTTGGTTTATAAAAAAAACCTTTTGCAAAATAACCTGTTATATTTCTAGATAATATTCTATCTATTGGATTATATTCTTCAAATTTAAAACCTTCCTCATAATCTCTATATAACGAAACATTTTCAATATTAATTGTAAAATTAACATATATATCTACATTAAATTTATAATAACAATTATCTCTTTGGTTTATACAAAGAGGTCCATAAATATATTTATCGTTTATAAATTCAAGTATATCGCTAATATACATAGGAACCTTTTTTTGCTTTTGTCTTAATACTAAATTTAATGTGTATGTATACTTAGTTTCCTTCTTACTTGCTTCTATAGAAAAACATTTAGTTATCGCATCATACTTTTCATCCTTATATAAATATCCAGTAAGCATTACATCTAAAAATTCTTTTTGCATATTCGTTTAACCCCCACACTCCCTTATTTTTTTATTGTTGCATTTTCAAATCTAGTAAATTCACTTTTAAAAATTAAATTTATAGTTCCTGTTGCCCCGTTTCTATGTTTCCCTATAATTAATTCTGCTTTATTTTCTAGTTCTGGATTATTAGGTTTATAATATCCTTCTCTGTATAAAAAAACTACTAAGTCTGCATCCTGTTCTATTGACCCTGATTCTCGTAGGTCAGAAAGCTGTGGTCTTTTATCAAGTCTGGTTTCTGTTGCACGAGATAGCTGTGAAAGTGCTATAACTGGCACATCTAATTCTTTTGCTAAAATTTTTAAATTTCTGGTAATTTCTGAAATATCTTGTTGCCTGTATTCTGCTTTTCCACTTCTACCTGCCATGAGCTGTAAATAGTCTATTATAATTAAACTAAGTCCATTTTGAGCTTTTAATTTTCTAGCTCTGGATTTCATATCTAATGTAGAAAGACTAGTGGAATCGTCTATAAAAATTGGAGCTTTTGAAAGAGAAAGCCCAGCCTTTTGTATGTTTTCCAAAGAAGTATGGGATGCGTTTCCACTTTTTAGTTGACGAGAATTAACTTTTGCTTCACTACATAAAAGTCTAAAAACGAGTTCTGAGCTAGACATTTCTAAGCTAAATATGGCAACAGGTTTATTTAATTTTAAAGCGACATATGAAGCAATATTTAGACAAAAAGAAGTTTTTCCCATTGCAGGTCTGGCGGCGACTATTATTAAATTAGAATTTTGGAGCCCACCTGTAATATTATCAAAGTCAAAGAACCCTGTTCTTAACCCCTGGATGCTTTGTTTATTTTTAAAAAAAGCTTCAATTTTTTCTAATGTTTCATGGGTTTTATTAGCTATTTTTGAGAAGTCTTTTAATTTTTTATTTTGTGAAATTTCAAAAATATTTTGTTCTGCAACATCTAAAATTCTTTCTGTTTCTTCACTAGAATAATAACATAAATTTATAATATTATTAGAAGCATTTATTAAATTTCTTAAAATACTTTTTTCTTTTATTATTTTAGCATGGAATTCTGTATGTGCCGTGGTTGTAATATTATCTAATAAAACTTTTAAATAATCTTCCCCTCCTACTTTTTCTAAAAGTGACATTCTTTTTAATTTATCTATAACTGTGACAACATCAATAGGTTTATTATCATTATAAAGACTTTCCATTACTTCAAAAATATATCTATGCTGATTATAATAAAAATCTTCTGTTTTTAAGATACCCATAACATTTATCAGGGCATCGCTTGTAAACAGCATTGAACCTAAAACAGCTCTTTCTGCTCCTAAATCGTGTGGTGGGGTTATATTGTTATTTTTCATTGTTTGGCTCTGATGGGATGATTACTTTGTGATAATCTCTCTTGTCAGCTTTGCCAACATATCTTAAATCGGGTTCAGCTTCGTGGTCTCGCCTCTCTTCTCCATGATATACTAGGATTAGCTTCCCCTCAACTTTTTCATAAACATCTATTATTTTCATATTCCTTCCCCCTTTTTTTATAAAAACTTATTTTTATTCATATTTTATACTATCCAAAATTTCAAGAGATTCACAAAGACATTTATAAACATCATCTAATTTATCAGTTTTATCAAAAAAAGTTTTATCCTCTGCTAAATAATACTTACATTTATTTTTAATCTCATTTTTTTCTGCATATGTATCAATAGCATCTAAAAAATCTGGGCTATGTGTATTAATTAAAATAGTCAAATTAAATTCTTTTTGAAGTTCAATTAAAATTTCAGCAAAAAGTAGTTGCCACTTTGGATGCATATGAATTTCTGGTTCATCTAATATTAAAAAATCTCTATTCATAATATATCCATTTTCTAAAATTTTTTTTAAAAGTATAAATAGTTTTAGTCCATTATCTATATTTTCTATATTAACTGCCCCTTCTATCCCTTTAAGCTTAATAAATATATCGTCATTTTCATATTCTGGAAAAATAATATCAGAAAGATTAGTTTTATTAATTAGATGCATTATTTTTTCTAACCTTGCTTCTCTAATTATAGATAAATTTTTGAAAAACTTATTTTCTTCAAAAAACATTTTTCTTGTAATCTTTTTATGATTTATAAATTCTTTTTCTCCTTTTAAAAATAATGGATATTCTAATTTACTTAAAAAATATGGATATAATTCTTCATCGGATGGTATCTTTTCAGGGAAATAAGAAGAATCTAAATATATCACATTATTTACAATTTCTGTATTTTGTTCTAAATTAATAACTTCATTATTTTTAATTTCTACTTTTATACTTTTATCTTTTATAAATAAAGATACTTTACCTATTTCATCTTCTTTATTTAAGTTGTTTATTTGATTACTAAATTCATTATTAAATAAATTTCCCAAGAAATTTTTTTCTACATCTTCTTTACTAAGATTTTCTGGAATATTTTTTAAAACATCATTTATAAACTTTTCTTTATCTTCTTTTGGGTTATCTTTTAAATTTAATTCTATTTCTATTGTTTTATATATATTTTCATTAGTAGCCTTATTTGTTAATATTTTTTGTGAAATTTTGTCAGCTAATTCTAATGCTTTATCCTGTACTTCTTTATTTCTACCAATTATTGTATCAAACAAGGTCAATGAATATCTATCCATAAAATCTATTAGAATATTGTATATATTTGTTGTTAAACTTGAATATATACTAGTATTTTTTTGATAGAAATGAGAAAACATAGAAAACAAAGATTTTCCAATAATTGATTTTCCTGTGCCATTTTCTCCGCAGATTACAGTGATGCCATTAAACTCTACATCTGCCTTTTCTATCATTCCAATATTTTCAATATGTAATTTCATAATAGACACCCACCCCTTTTTTATTTAATTTTTATTTTATATAAATTAATTATTAAATATTTTTTAGAAAAACAGAAAAATAATATATGTTTCTTAAAATACTTAAATATTCTTCTTTTTTATTTTCATCGCTAATGTTATTTTGAATATTTAATTCCACAAGATTTCTAGATGTGTTTTCTAAATAATTTGCTACAATATGTAAAATTGTTTCCATTTTCCCACCACCTTTTATATAAATTATACTTTATTTTAAAGAAAAAGTAAATATTATAAATTAAATTTGTTCTTAAAATTTTTAATAACACCATCATCTACATAATGGAAACTGCATGGGAGTCTATTTAATCCTAAACTTTGCAATGAAATATTTGTATAAATAGGCTGTGATGTTTTGACGACAGATATTATATCACTTTTTAAATTTTTAGCGAAATCTTTAATATTTTCTGTGAAATTAGGGTTATCAAGCAAATCTTGAATTTTTAATTTTTTAATTTTTAGAATATTTAATTCTTCTGTTATGTACCCTAAATCTTTATTATAAACAAATATTTTTTTTATTTTCTGCGGAAATAACTTAAAAACAAAAACATTGTCTTCTACTTTCTTTTTCCTAAGTAATTGGCTATTTACTACAACATTATAAGTTTTGTTTATCATTCGAAAATTAGCCCATATTGTGATATAGTTATTTTCACATTTTACAAATGGGAAAAAATAGTTGGTGTCTATTTCTTTTTTCAAATATTGGAAGTCTGCTACTTTATATTTTTCCCCTTTTGTGTGTAGATACAATACAAAATCTCTATGTAATAGTGGTATGGCTCTCCCTTTAATGTTTAATTGTTTTTTTATTTCAACGAGATTTAAATTAGTATTTAAAATTTTAAAATTTTCTTTTTTTAATTTATTTTTTATCATTGCTAAATCCTAACTATTTTATCGTTAACAATCTTCCTAACTTCAATATTAGGTTGATGCTCTCTGCAATAATCACAAGTACCACAATATTCCAAAAATACTCCAAATCCTTTCCCTTGCAAAAAATCTATTGCTGTATTTTTTAAAGCAGATAGTCTTTCACCAACAACTAAATCGTCATCATATTTAGATTTTAAAAAATCTATAAAAGTTTCTAATCTGTTTTCAAGCTCTACATTATCAAGTTTTAATGGTTTAAAAAGAGGTTTTTCCCCTTTTGTTATATAATAAAGATAACAATCAGGTATTACCCCTATATTTTTATAAACGAGATATTGATAAACCGCTAATTGTAAATAATAATCATAATCTCTAGTTATTTTGACAAAATATTCGTCGGGGTCATAAAATGAATTTTCAGAAACATACTTTAAATCAACAATAGCACATTGTGATTCGCTTTTTAAATATTCCAAAGATGATTTGTCGTCCACAAAAACATCTAACATTCCTTTAAAATTCAAACCACCTACGACACCAGTAAATATTTTTTGTTTTTCATTGTAATCAAAAAGATTTTTTAAATATTCTAAATTTGGATCTTTTTGAATTCGTTCAAATGTATCTTGTGCAGTTTGATATTTTGTTTTTAAGTTTCCATTTTTTAGTCTAATTGACTCACCTTTTTCTAAAAGTTCTTTTTCAAAATTATTTAATTCTTCATTGTCTTTTTGCATCAAAATATCAAAAAACTTTGAAACGGCTAAATTTTCATTAAAGCTCTTTTTATTATTAAGATTTAAGTAATGAAAAAATGAAGCCTCACACTTTATAAAATCTTTAATTTGAGACACACTAAAATATTTTAGTGTATTTTCTTGATTAAAATAATTTTCTTTTGTTAACATTTTCTCCCCCTTTTTTTATATATAAAACATATATTATGTTTTTTTAAATTTCAATATACTCTGTTGACATTTGATTTATATTATTCATAAATCGCCCTATATCTTTTTTTAAAAAATTTAAGGCATTTTCCAACTCTAAACTATTTCCCCTTTTTTTTAAAAATATAATTTTTTATAAATTTCAAAATTTCATTCTAACTCTAACTCTAATATCGTATTGTTTTTTACCGATATATAAACCTTTTTCTATTATTTTATAAAAAGGTTTATAAATAGGAATACCCATATAGTCTTCTTTAACGATATCGCAATATACACCTTTTACTTTTGCGGAAGTTTTCATATAAATATACATTCTAATAAGCATATGCTTATATCTTTCTGAAATGATATCTTCAATAGTTTCGAAAGAACCACCGATATTACTATGACAATATAAATAATTATTGGCAGACATGGTGATGACAATTCTAGCTTTAAAAGATACATAATGATACATTGCTTTATCTATTAAATTACTAATATCTTTAATAACTAAATCTCTGCGGTTATAATATATTTTATCTTCCCACGATGTCAATTCTTTACCATCTTGTATAAAAGATGTTGCTGAAATGTAAAAAACATTCATACCTTCCCCTTTTTTTATAATTATCTCCCTTTATGTATTTTAAAGGGCTAAATTTCTTTTTATTTTAATGAAATGTTTTATTAATATAAAAACTTATTAATTTTTTAAACTCTTTAATTTCCCCCTTTTTTGTAAGAATTTTAAATATATTTATATTTCTTCCTTCTTTTTATATTTCTGTAATCTCAATTTTTAAGAAATAAGCCATTAACTTTTTTTTAATTTGATAAACTTGAGTCTTTAGCCCCTTAACATCTTCAACAACTAGATTATCATTATTATCTTTATAAGAAAAATCTGCAATGTATTTTAATGGGGCAAATTTCTTTTTATTTAAGTTAAAAGATTGTAGTAATACAAATACAGGGTGCACTTGTAATTCTTTGATTTTACCCGCTTTTTGTAAGAATTTTAAATATATATATCTTTTACATTCTTTTTCACTATCAAACTTATACCCATCACATTCTTTTTTTTTATTAAAATATTTATTTCTTTTAAATTTTATCATCATATACACACTTTCTAATTGTTTTTATTTTATATAAATTCTAAACAATCAACTTTTTCTTTTTTAGAATTTTCAAGTTTATCTCTTTATTCCCCTATTTTTCAATTTTAATATTTTTCATTCTTCCCACATCCCCACCTAAAAGGTGGGATTCTACTGTTATACTTTAAGTAAGCATATATATATTTATATTATATATTTATATTATATATTTATATTATATATTTATATTATATATTTATATTATATATTTATATTATATATTTATTATTTATTATTTATTATTATTATTATCTAATAATAATAATAATTATATTATTAAGAGAATAGAATAAGGATTAATAATAATAATGTCTGTGGATAATGTGGATAACTTTTTCATTTTTCAATTTTCTCGTCTTAAAAAATTCATTCTATTATTTATTTAATATGTGTATAACTTGTGGATAAAATGTGGATAACTTTTTCATTTTTCAATTTTCTCGTCTATAAACATAAAAATTTTAAATGTGGATAACTTGTGGATAACTTTTTAAAACGGAACATCTACACTTTCTTCAATTTTGGTGCAATAATTATTATCTCCATATTTTTTAATAGTGATTTCATATAAATTCCCTTCTACCAATCCTGATAACTTTTTATCATCTAATATAGCTGTTATTAGTTTTTCATTAGCACCATTTTTAAACTGGCAATATGTCCTATTTTCTCCAGTTTTTGTTGTAAAACTTCCACCTTTTTTTATAAAATAACCTTCAAAGTTTAGCATTTCGCCTTTATTATTTGTATTTTCATTGTTTACATTTTCATTACTTATATTTTTATTGTTTTGCTGTTGTTTTGGTTGAACTTTATAACTATAAAAATTAGTATTATTTGGAGTTTTATTACTAACATCGTCTAATTTTTCAATATCATTATTATCAATAATATTAAATGTTATTAAATATAAATATCTCCTTGAATAAGTAATATTTGACCCCAAATTTTTCATATTTTTACCATTAGCAATGCTAACATCTTCGTTAGTTGGTGTCGTTGTCGTTGGTAGAAGGAATGGGATGGTTGTTTTTTTAACTTCATTTTCATTATTTTTATTTTTTAAAGTTAAAGTCATTGTGTGTTCGTTATTATCAGTCGATATTTGTATGTTGATATCTAATAAAAATGCTAAATCAATAATTGGAGGTTCCAATGTTGAAAGTTCAAAATAATTATAACTGGTTTTCGCTGTGATCGTTGCGGTGCCTTTTTTTTCTAGGTTCAATTTTAAAAGTGCTTTTTTCATAATGTCTATTTTGTCGTCCAAATTTAGATTTTGTATTTCTTCAATCTCAATAAAACCTTGTTCTATAATATCCATTTTAGTATCATAGTCTTTCCCCTTCCCCTCAATTTGTTTAAAAATTTCTAAAATTTTTCTTTTTAGCTCTTTTTTCATTATTTCTCCTCCTTTTTTTAAATTAATTTTTCATTTAAAGTTCATAAAAAGATAATAAAATAAATAAAAACATTAAAAAGCATGCTATTGCAAATAAAATGTCAAAAATTGCTTTTTTAATAATGTCTTTCATCCTTTCCCTCCACTTAAAAAATTTTTTCCATAAAAATATTATGAATTTTTAATAAATGTAATTACTATTAATGCACCTGCAATGATAGCAACACTCATGACAATCGCTTCAGCATAGTTCATTTTTTCCCCTCCATTTATTTAAAATTTTTTGAATTTTTAAATACATATCATTTTCCCACTTTTTATAAATAAAATATACTTAATTTATATTAAAAATCAAGTATAATTTATAGTTTTTTTATTTAGTTTTTTAAAAAATTCTAATACAATTTTAAATTTTTTTTATTATTTTCTTTTTTAAACTCTTCATCTAAAAAATCTAATTCTTTTTTAAATTCTCTGTTTTCCAAAAAATCTAAAAACTTAAAAATATTTAATATAAAAACATTTAAAATTAAAATTATTAAAAGTATGTTCGTTATATTCATTATTTTTATTTAACTATAAATTTTTTAAAAATTTTATTATCATTTTCATCATAAATAACAACTAAATATATCCCTTTAGCTAATTTTTGATTAAAATTTATTGTCAAAATTTTTGAATAAAATATTCTTTTATTTTCAATTAATTTTCCAGCAACATCATAAACATACACTTCAATTTTATTCTGTGTTTTTTCGAAAGAAATATTGATTTTTTGATTAATGCAAGGATTAGGATATAATATGCAATCGTTCGCTAATAATTTTAACCAAAAGAAATTAATCATTAATATCATTAATATTATTTTTTTCATTTTTTCCTCCAAAAATTTAACGAGTAAATATTTTTAAATTTAAGCATTATCACAAAAATAAATAAAATCTTTTGTTTTACCAAGTCGTGGGTCGTCCATTATTTCATTGTAATATTCTGCTGTTCCAATTTTTACAAAATATTTAAAGGTTTCATCTCTTTCTTTACGATTTTTTAAATCGTATATTTCTTTATACTTTTCATAAACATAACTATTTTTTTTGTACCAAAAATATTCAATATAAAAATCTTCCAAAACTTTTGTCCTATTAAAACCTTTTTCGTTGATGTTATAATAATCTCTAATATACATATTATTTATTTCACTAAGGATTTCTTGTTCTTTTTCTTCTTTTGATTTGAAAATTTTTTTATTTTCTTTCATTTTTTTTTCAAATATTTGATTAAAAAGCAATATTTGAGTTCCATCATCGTCACAATAAATATTGTTGACTTCATTTAAAAAATTTTCCAGGACTTTTTCTTTTGTTAATTTTCCCATTTTTTCTCTCTCTTTTTTTTAAAATTTATTTTTTAATCAAGATTTTTTAATTTTTTACTCCTAAAATTTAAATGCAATATTACTATCGTTATTAAATTTAATGAAACTTTTAAAAGTAATATCATATAAATCATTTTTAATAGTTATAGGACTATGTAGATATATAGTTGATATTACGCCATTTTCATGAAAATCAATGATGCATTCTGCTTCAATTTCACCGTATTTAGTTTTGAATATTTTAGGTTTTGCTAAACATACTTCTTGAATAACCCCATTTTGATAAAAAAGAATACAACAATATACTTTAATCGCACCATATTTTTTTGTTTGCAATGTTGCAGATTCGTTTATATAACTACTTTTTATATTTCCATTCTCGTAAAATTCAGTATAATTTTTGCAAGTCATCTCACCTTGATTAATTTTTAAAATAGTAGGTTTATTGATAATGCCACCTTTAACATTCCCATTTTCATAAAATTTAACACATTTATTAAATTCAATCTCGCCGTATTTTGTTTTAAAAATTGTAGGTTTTTTTAGAAAACCATATTCAATATTACCATTTTCATACATTTCAAATTTTTCCCTTTTATCAAAAAGTTTTATATTTACATTTTCCATAGTTTCCCCTTTTTTATTTATTTATTTTTATTATTTAATTTTTAAAAAAATCAATTGTTTTATTTTTTAAAACTATGTAAAAATTTTTATTATTAATATCAATTTTTTCTCCGTTTTCTAAAACAAATGAATTTTTTCTCCCGTTCCAGTTGAAATAACTACCCTGTATAAATTCATTATTTTTTTTATAATATATTTGATATGCACTGTAATTATAACTGTGACTCCATCTTCTTTCCTCATTTTCGTTATAATAACGTTGTCCTTTTTCTAAATTTATTTTAAAAAGTTTTTTTCCATTAAATTCTAATCTTTCCATCTTTCCCCACCCCTTTTTTTTATTTTAAATAATTATTTTTATTTTTCCCTCCTTTTATAAAATATACTTAATTTTTTAAAAAAAATAATTATTTAAAAACTATAAAATTTAATTTATGAAAGAACTTTAAAAAAAATATTATATATAAATTATACTTGATTTATTAAAAAAATCAAGTTTTTTTATTTTTTCTTAATCTTAAAATTTATAAAATTTATTTATATAAAAGAACTTATTTATATATAAATTATACTTGATTTTATTAAAAAGTCAAGTGTTTTTACTAAAAAAATTTGATTTTTTAAATATTATTTAATAAAATTTTATTTATAAAATTTTTTAAAAATATTTATTTTAATTTTTTTCTGATTTAATTTTAAAATAATTTAATATTTTATTTATAAATATTTTTATTTATTTTTTTCTGCCGCATCTTTCATCTTTTAAATAAAAATTATTTAATTTAAAGATAAATTTATTAATAAAATATATATTTTTTTTAAATAAATTAAAAAAATTACTTGACTTTTATTTAGATTTATATTTTTAAATTAATTATTAATAAATAATATTATAAATTATAATCGCTATTATTTAATATTTTATATTATTAAAACAATAATATAATTATATATAATATACTTTATATTATATAATTTTATATTAATTAAATATTTTATTCTGCCGCATCTTTAAATTTAAAATAATTTTTTTATTTAATAATTAACTTTAATTTTTTTATTTAATAATTAACTTTAATTTTTTTATTTAATAATTAACTTTAATTTTTTTAAATAAATTAAAAAAATTAATTAATATTAATTTAATTTTATTTATTTTTTTATATATAAATATAAAATATTAAATCTTAATTGATTATTAAAATAATTTTATATTAAAAATATACCCCCACCCTATTGTTCTAATCCCGATTTATATTTTCCCCGTATTTTAACTTTTATATAAACAATACTTGATTTATAAATATTTTAAATAAATATATAAATAATATTTTTTTAAACATTGAATAAAAAAATATATTATTCTATAATATATAGAGTAAAATATGGAGATATTTTAGATATGGGTGATGGCATAGATATATTAAAAGATACTTTAAAAGTATTAAATGGTGGGAGTATAGACCCTGATTTAGTGAGGTCATTAACATCTAATGGTTCTTTAAGTATAGAGTTAATGGGTGAGATATTAATAAAAATACAAGAATTAGTTAATAGTGGTGGTGGAGGTGGAGTTCCTACTAACTTAACATTATCTAATTTTAGGTCTGGTGTAGTAGTTCCTCAAATTAGAAATAATACAGAAGCAACTAATAATAATATAGCCACAGAGCTTGGTATAAGAAATGCAATAGACCAAGCAATACTTGGGACATTTAAGATACAAGGGAATAAAGATACGGAAGCCGAAATACTTGCTTTAACTGGTAGTGAGGATTATGAAGCTTGGATATGTCTTGAAGATGGGAAACTTTATTATTGGCTAACTAATCAATGGTTATCGGTTAAATTAGTAGATATTAATAGTTTTATTAACAATACGAATGGGATTATGGTTGTTAGTATTATGCCATCTCCAACTGTTAATAATAAAGATTATACATATTTTTATATTGGGGATACAGCTGGAGATTTTAAGACTAAGACATTTTATAAATGTGTAGAGGTATTGCCTAGTACGACACCAAAAACATATCATTATGAAGAATATGTAGTTGCGAGTGATGTATTTATAGATACTGATGATTTAGCATCTATAACAAATCCGACGAAGCAAGTAATTTATAGATTGAGGACTATAACATATAAGCATAATGGGGATGATGTAAGAAACGTAATATTTTATAAAGCATTAGGTGCTGTGGTTACTAATACTGGGGTTTCTATAACTCTTGGGGATGAAATTGCTTATGAAGACATAGTTTCGGAAGATATTACGGAGTGGATATCATTTGGTTATATAAAAGTTGGGACTTATAGTGATAGTGATTTTGTACAATATGAAAACGATAATGGGATATTTTTTGATGTCAAAACAACTATTACAGAGCAAATACAATATACTTTATATCATAATCCTACTGAAGCAGAAACTGGATATATTAATATAAGTATTGAAGAACCAGCGATTGATAATGTAGAACTAACTGAAAACACAACAAGACAAGATATAAAACTAATAGGCGAAGCAGATTTAATAAAAGATAGTGAATTTGTTAATCCAAAACCAAATGGTATTGATATCGTTTTAAACACTGGAACAAGTGATAATCCAAATATAATAAATGATGACCCTGCTTATCAATATGCTAACAATAAAACATCTTCAAATAATTATATCAATACAAGATTGGAAACAATAGAAAGAAAAGCAGATGCTAAAACATTAACAAAATTCGTTGATGCTTTACCTGCTAATCCCGATATAAACACCGAATATTATGTTGAAACTTCAACTCCTAATGTTTATGAAAGATATTTTGTAGATAGTTTAGGAACTGTCAAAGAAATAGGAAATACTGAAATGGATGTATCAACACTCGCTACAAAAGTTGAACTAAACTTGAAAGAAGATTTATCAAACAAAACAACAACACTTAATGATAGTTCAACAAATACACAATATCCATCAGCAAAGGCAGTAGTGGATTATGTAAAAGAACACGGGTCTGAAATAGTAGAAACAGTTTTATGGCAATCACCTAATGGAATAAATGGGACAAGTTTTTATTCAAGGCCTACTAATATAACTTTAACAGATAATATAAAAGATTATCATTTGTTTAAATTTACTATAAGCAGAGATGATAGCAAAATCAATAGTTATTATCTTACCTTAAAAGATATACAACTGTATGCTGGTAGTTCTTATAGATTTATGCCTTCCCTTTCTTATGATAGTGAACTTTCATGTTTGGAAGTGGATATTCCCGTAACAACAGATACTAATATATTTCATATAAATAATTCAAACAAGTGTAATCTTGTAAATATTACAGGTTATAAATCAATCCCAATGTTAAACACTTATTCAAGAGAAATAAGAGAATTGATAATGAATACACCAGTAGGAACAAGTAGCGAAACATCTGGTAATATAACTCTCACAAAGGGAATGAGTAATTATGATTATTTAGATATATATTATCAATGTGCAGATTTTACATCTATAAATAGTAATAAACGAATTAGAGTATCAGATTTAATTGAATACTATAACAATAGTAGTCTAAAATTTAGGCTTGAAACATCCGATTTAGACAGCAATAGAAAATATATAAGTATATATAGAAGTAGTGATACTGTTATACACTATGATAGTTATAATTTGAAAATGATGAAAATTTATGGTATCAAAGCAGAACCAGTAGTTCAAGGTTCTCCTGCTTATAAACAATTATACTATAATGCAAATGGTGTTTCTTCTGGAAATATTACTTTGAATGATGCTATTAGTAAATTCAAGTATATTGAAATTTTAGGTAGAAGGGATAGTTACTTATTTTCATCAAAAGCAAACTCTACTACTTTTATAAACTCAAATAATCTTATATTAAACACAGCTAACTATTCTACCCCGAATTTTGTGTATATACACTATGTATCCGATACAAGTGTAAGTGTATCTAATAGTTCAACTGAGAATGCACTAACAGAAGTTATAGGTTGGTATTAATAATAAAAAGGGGGGAAAATATGAAAATATATAAAGATGGCAATTTATGGTTTGAAGCAACAAGCCCTAATGAGTTATTGTCAATGTGTCAAACAATAGCAAATAGTTTAAGAAATAATTATTTTACTAATGTTGAAATAATGAATTTAATAGCATCGGCAAGGTCAGTTTATCAAGTTGAAACTATGCCAAGTGAACCAACAATAAACACTGTTTATTATGTTGGAACACAAGCACCTTACGATGTAAAACTTGTTGATAGCAATGGAACAGTTGTAAATCTTGGTGATAGTGATGCAGATTTTAGCAATTTTTACACAAAAGCAGAGTGTGATAATAGGTATTTATACAAGCAAGATTTCTTAAATACTATGTATCCAAAAGGCAGTATTTACACAACCTATGAAAATAAAAACCCTTCAACTTTTCTTGGTGGAACTTGGGTTTTAATAGGGGGACAAGATGCTAACTTAAATGGTGGTTTTGGTAATGTTGTAACACAAGGTTTTAGAGGTAAAACAGGTGCTTTTGAAACAGGTGGAAATGATAATGGTATTTTTGGTTCAACACAAGCACCAAGCAATTATGGAAGTCAAGTTAATTTTGATGCTTCAAGGGTTTCAACCATTTACCAAAACAATGCACATGTAAATGTCAATGCTATTAAATTATTCTTTTGGAGAAGAACAGACGATGCACCTATTGTTTATAATACTGGCAATATTACAATGGATACAGCACTATTACCAACAGCAACAAACGACCATATACCAACTAGTAAAGCAGTGGTGGATTATATTTATAGAGAAATTGATAGAACTAATGATATGTCATTAAGTGTGGTTTATACTAATGTATCATCGGTGACTTACAAA
>OMVX01000014.1 GCA_900314605.1 uncultured Methanobrevibacter sp.
TCTATTTTAACTCATAGAACAATTTCAAGTGTAAATTAAAATAAGCATATATTTTTTTAAGTTAATTGAGGGTTTATCAGTTAAATTTTTTACAGCCCCAAATAATTATATGAAGGCCCTTTCAAAAACTTAATTTATTTTAATTTTTAAATAATATTCAGATAGAAATTTTTTTTCTCTATGAATTTTTCATTATTTATATAGTAGTTTAGAATAGTCTTAATAAAATCGTAAATCTTAAAAAAAATAACTAATACGTCTTATCAAGTATAAAAACATTTAAAGTCTAATTTTTAATATAGATATTTAGTAACTAATTAATATAATTGATTAATTATCTATGGACTTAATGAATTCGTCGATGTTTAATTTATAATCTTCAAAATTTTTACAAGATAAAATAAATTCTACTTCAAGTAATAGCTTTTTAGGAAGATTAGAATCTAAGTTTATTTCTTTTAATTTTTCTTTCGTTTTGTAGAAATTTTCAACAATTTTCCCATTTCTTAATATTAATGTTGAAAAAAACAAATCAAAATATAAGAGTTCATCTTTATAATTGCTTAAAGTTTTTGTATTATCAAATATTTCATTAAATATTTTATAAAATTCAGTATCTTTATTTTTAATAGATGTATTTAAATCTCCTATGAAAATTTTTTTAAGTTTATTTGCATTTTTTTTGAATTTATAGTAATCTAAAATTTCAAGAAGAATTTTAAAGTGAACAATATAATCATGTTTCATCTGATAATTCTTAAATTTGTCTTTATAATTTCCATTTATTGTATAATCATAACCATATAAATCTATAGGAATTATATAAATTTCTTGAATTGAAGTTAAAAAATCTACTAAAAAGAGAACATCTGAGCCTATTTTTAAATCTGGAAAACCAATATTATTTTTTATTATGAAATCTTTTTTAAATATATTTTTTTGAAAATCCCAAGGAAGGCCATAATGTTTCGGTCTGACAAGATAATATTCTGTAAAATATGAAGAATAATCTAATTTATAATTAGGGTTTTTTAAAATCTCATTATCTGAATTAATTCTTTTTAAATTTCCACAAACTATATTTGCATCATTTTTTAAAGCCCAATTATACATTTTTTTTAATGCAGTTTTATCTAGAAAAATATCACCAGGATCTAAAAATGCAATATATTTTCCTAAAGATTCCTTTATTCCTTTGTTACGTGCGTCAGCTAAACTAAGATTTTCCCCATTGATAATTTTAATAAAATTATATTTTTTGGAAAACTTATTTAAGGTTTCTAGGCAGTTATCTGTTGAACTGTAATTAATACAAATTAATTCAATATCTTTTAAGTTTTGATTATTAACACTTTCAATAGATTTTTCAATTAAATTACTTTCATTAAAAACTGGCATTATTACAGATACTTTAACCATTTAAATAACCTCTATAAATATTTATTAGTTCTTTAATTTTTATTTTATGTTATTTATAATTAATTATTATAGTTTTGCTAGAACTATCAACTGTTATGACCTCTTTTTGGATTATATCCATCATTTTTCTAAGCATTAAATATATCAAATATTCCATAGGAGTATATAACTTATATTAGTATGTTTATCTAACTCTTCCAAAGTGATTTTTCTAATTTAATAATTGTACTGTCTAATTTATTTATCTTTATGGAAATCCTATAAAAATTTTTATAAAAAATAAATTTTACTATAATTTTCTATAAAAAAAACCCTATTAGCTTTTATTTCTGTTCTCATCTAATTAAAATGATATTGATTTTAAAGTATGAAATAAAGTTGTCTCACAAAATATTTTAAAGATTTGATGGTCTTATAACTGATTAATAACTTTAAAATATAATTTTATATTTTTATACATTGCTTAAATTAGAAAATACAACATGAAAAATTATTTATAATAAAAATTAGAATAATTATTAATATTAATCGAATAAATAACTATTCACAATATGAATATTTATCTTTAAAACATATAATCTTTTGGATTAGGACTTAAATTTCAAAATAAAAATCCTAAACTAAAAGTCTAAAAAGCTGATAAAAGTCAAAAATATCCTATTAAATTACACAGAAATTGATAGTAATTTTTTGCTAAAATTATATTTCCAAATTTTCAAATAATTTAAGTAATTATATCTATAAGCAACAGTTCTAGTTCACTATCCTTCAACATGAATTTATTTAAATCAAATGAAAAATAATAGATTATAGATTATTTTTTTATTTAAAATTATTTTTTAAGTATTTAAAAAAGTATTTAATAAATTTTAATAGTTTATTTTGTTTAATTTATTTGTTAATTTTATTAATTTTTTGAGTATAGGTTTTTTCAAAACCAAAATCCGAAAGATTTAATTGTTTTGAAAATAAATTAGTATTAGGAAAATATTTGTTTTTTGATTTTATACTAAATATATATTATCCTTTTAACCTTATATAATTTTATATTTCTTATTTTTCTTATTATATTGATATTAAAATATAGTAATAAAAATACTAAAAATTAATGTGTTTTTATAAAATTAATTAAAAATAGAAAAAAATATTGTCTTAAAAAAAAATGAGAAAATCAAATAGGATTTCTATAAAGCCAAAAAATATAAAAAATATAATTCATATTAAATTTATATAATGTGGGGATTTAAATGATTGATAATGAAAATTATGAAGATGACGAGGAATTACTTCAAAATAAAGTTAGTCAATTAGAAGATAAATTAAAAGAAAAAATATTTATTTCAAATAATAATAAAGAGTTACTTTTTCATTTGAAAAATGAACTAATTGAAAAAGATAAGAAACTAATTGAAAAAGATAAGAAGATAACTAAAATTACAAATACATACATGAAGTGTTATTGGCGAAAAAGAAGGTGTTCTATTCGATATAAATCTCTAGAAAAAACATTTAAAAGAGTGGAAACTGAAAATATATTTCTAAATAAAAAAATTGCATTTATTGAAAGAGACCTTGCTAAAGTTAAAAAAGAAAACAGTAAATTAAAATCATCTACAAGTTGGAAGATTACAAAACCTTTAAGGTTAGTAAGTAAAAAATTAAAAAATTAAAAAATTTAATTATTATAGGGGATTAAAATGGTTAAAGTTTCAGTTATAGTTCCAGTTTATAATGTTGAAAATTACTTAAGAAGATGCTTAGATAGTATAATTAATCAAACATTAAATGATATTGAAATAATTTGTATTAATGATGGTTCTACTGATTCTTCATTAGAAATCCTTAACGAGTATAGTAAAATAGATGATAGAATTATTGTTAGCTCCCAAGAAAATCAGGGCGTAAGTGTAGCTCGTAATCACGGTATAAAAATAGCGAAAGGAGAATATTTTTATTTTATTGATCCAGATGATTGGATTGAATTAGAATGTCTAGATAAACTTTACTGGCATGCTGTATATAATAATTCAGATATTGTATTATTTAATTCAATTGAACATCAGAAAAACAATGAACTTAGAGAACGAATATATTTACCTACAGATGAAGATATTGATTATACTAATTTTGTATTTGATGTCCATTATAATAAGAGTTTATTATTAAATAAATTTAGTGTTGTTTGGTCTATACTTTATAAATCTTCATTAATAAAAGACAATAATATAAAATTCCCCCGTTTAAGAATGTTTGAAGATGCTGTCTTTCACGTTGAAACACTGATTTTAGCTAAAAGAATATCATATGTTCCAGAATTTTTACATCATTACAACAGATTAAATCAAAATTCTCTACAAAATAAAACTACAAAATATAACAAACGTTTAGCTCTTTTTGAAGGAATTGATAAAATAGAGGAAATTTTAAATAAATATGGCTATTATGAAGAATTTAAAATAAGGTTTTTTAAATTTAAAATAAAACAAAATATGGTAAATTTTAAAATGATTAATAATGAAGAGTTTAAAGAGGAATTTTATAACAAACTATGGAAAGATTTTACAAAAATGAAATTAAATCCCTCAACTCTAGAAAAACTTCCTATTGAATTACATCAATTTTATGTTTATGTAATCAATTTTAAATCATATAAAATTTATAAAAAATTTAATCGTACGAAAAACTTAAATTATGTTAATAAACCAGAATTAGATGAAATAATTTCAGATTTTAAAGAAATAGGAATTGATAATGATAATCCGGAATCTGTTATTGTTTCTTTAACCTCTTTTCCTGAACGTATGTATGATATTCATTATTGTTTATATTCCTTATTAACACAAGAGTTAAAGCCTAAAAAAGTTATTTTATGGTTAGCTGAAGAACAATTTCCAAATAAAGAGGAAGATATTCCGCAAAAAGTATTAAAACTTAAAGATAATGGTTTATCAATTAAATGGTGTAATGATATTAAAGCATATAAAAAATTAATTCCAGCGCTTAAAGCATATCCAAACGACTATATTGTAACAGCGGATGATGATCTATTTTATCCAAAAAATTGGTTAAAAGAAATTTGGCAGACACACAAAGAATATCCTGGGACAATTATTTCTTCAAGAACACGACAAGTATCCTTTGATGAAGAAGGAAATTTAAATGACTATAATGATTGGGAATTAAGTACCGCAAAAAAAGAACCCTCCTATTTAAATTTTCCAACAAATGGTGCAGGAACTTTATTTTATCCAAATTCCCTTCAAAAAGAGGTATCAAATGAAGAATTGTTTTTAAAATTATGTCCTACTGCAGATGATATATGGTTTTGGACTATGGCTATTTTAAATAAAACTAAAATCACAGGTGTTGAAAAACCATATACACAGCTTTGTTATGTAAATATGACTCGAGAATTAAATGTTTTAGATGAATACACTTTATGGGAAGTTAATAAAGAAGGAAATAATGATATTCAATTAAATAATATTTTAAATCGCTTCCCAGAAATTAAAGAGAATCTTTATGAAGAATAATGATATTTTAGTAAACCTTAAGTTCTTATAAATTAATTAAAAGTTATTTAAGATATAAGTAAAATTCTAAAAAATTATTATTATAATTAAATATTAAATAATTAAATTAGGTTAATTAATATAATACAAAATATAGAAATACTATAGAATACATATTTTTAATTATTAAAATAAATAATTTTGAGGTTAATAATGGCATTTAAAACGAATAATTCATCAATGAAAAATTTAACTGTTGATGTAATTGTTCCTGCATATAATGAAGAAGAGTCAGTAGCTCAAGTTATTAATGTAATTAAAGAACTTGAATATATTAATAATGTTATTGTAGTAAATGATGGGTCTACTGATAATACAGAAAAATTAGCAACTGAGGCAGGTGCTGAAGTTATTAATCATAAAATTAATAAAGGTAAAGGTGCTGCGATTAAAACAGGTGTTAAAGCTAGTGATGCCGATATATTAGCATTTATTGACTCTGATATTAAAAATTTAACTTCCTATAAAGTAGATGCATTTATTAAACCTATTTTAGAAGGGAATGCAGAAATTACAAAAACGAAATTTGCAAGAGAAAGTGGACGTGTAACTGAACTGACTGCAAAACCCCTTTTAAAATTTTTCTTTCCTGATATCCATTATGAACAGCCTTTAAGCGGTCAATTTGCTGCTAAACGTTCAATATTAAAAAAAATTGATTTTGAAGATGATTATGGTGTAGATGTAGGTATTGTTCTTGATGCAAATGTGAGGGGAATAAAAATTCTTGAGGTAGATATTGGTGAGATAAAACATGATATGTCCCCACTTAGTGACTTACATGAAATGGCAAATGAAGTTGTAAGATCTATAATTATACGTGCAATGACATATGGCCGTGTCGCAATGATGGATACTGTAGGAAATTATATAAGAATGTCTATACTAGGATTATCCTTAATTATTTTAGGATTATTTTTATTATTCTTTGTATCTTATATACCTTTCCAATTAAGCATATTAATTGGAATATTAGGGCTTTTAATATCAGTTATTTATTTAATTAGATTGATTATTAAATCAATTATATTATTTAGACGAGATAATGTTCAGGAACTTCCTAAATTATTTATTCAGATGCATTTTCCAATTATCATTGTTTTTGTCGTATTATTGATAATGATTTCGACATTTATGTCTGCAGCTACAATTGAAGATAATGGTCAAATATCTATTGAAGCTACATCTAGAAACATTGTAATATTTGGACAAGGATCTGAAAACCATATAGCTGTTAGAGGTCCATTTACTGTTGATAATGCAATTGAAAATGAATCCGATTTAATCCATATGCCTTATCATGCCCTTCAAACACTACAAATGAGCTATGGCGATACTATAATTATTGATGATAACTCTTATTCCGTTAATAAAACTATAGGAGACGAAAATAATATAATTAGATTACCTGCAAATTCACGTGCAGATTTAGGAGTGCATGTAAAAGATATAATACCTAACAGCAGAATACCTAATGTATTTTATAAATCAAAAGTAATTCATACAGTAAGAATGTCAAATACAAGTACTTTAGATTATAATATTACAGAATATTATGATATTGCTTATAAATCTAAGAATGCTAATGCTTTTGATATCTATATTGATGGTGAGTTAATTACTTCAAGTTCGGCAATATTTAAAGAAAATAATACTTATACATTAAATATTAATGATGAATATATTGGTGAATTTAATAAAAAAGATATTGTCCGCACCAATTCTATTAATTATACATACAATGACCATATTATAGAACTTAAAGGTAAAAGTAATACCCTATCTGTTAGAAATGCTATAAGTTCAGATAAAGGAGTATTTTTAAATTTAATTTTAAATGAAAGGGAAGATTCGAATCATTCAAATAATACAGATATTGGTTATATTGATGATAGGCAGTGAAAAAAAGATAAATATATTATAAATTTATTTATAAATCCTAACTGCTTCATCAGGATTATTATATAATCCTAAAGCAGCAAGTGCACCAATTTTTCCATGGTCCCCTGTAACAGAGATTAATTTTATACCTAATTCATCTGCAATATTCTGGCAAGTTCCAACATCCATCATTCCAGTTTTAGTTTGATGTGCATATTCTTTTAATTTATTTGGTATAGTAATTCCTTCTAATATTGCAATAGATGTTTCATTAGATAAAGTATCTCTTTTTAAAAGTTCAATGATACGATTAATAAGTTTTTCTTTATCTTCCTCTTTTACAGCAAATGTTAATGCAATAGATACACAATTTTGTGTTTTATGAGGGTTTTTAGGATATAATTGGCAAATAACATGATCTAAATATTCGAAGCCTTCACTTTTTAATTCTTCTCCAATATTATGAGCCATAGTCCAAGTTGCACCTTGGTCTTTTATATCTGTATCATCAATACCAATTACCACCTTTGAAAGTTTTTCACTTACAACTGTTGCTTTACCAATTTTGGAACCTCCACCTTCACTAATAAGTTCAATATATTTAACACCTTCACCCATACCTCTACACATTGCTGCTCCAACACCTGCACCTGCAAGTCCAGAGTGAGTTATTTTGACATTATCTTCCTCTACTACAATTTCTTCTATACCTGCAGCATTATAACTAGCTTGTAATTTAAGGGGGGATTTACCTATTTTGCAAATATAAACATGTTTATTTCCATCTCTATATGCCATATCTATTAAAGGACTAGAATGTTTATACTGATTTAAAAGCCAATGAGAACCAGATATACAAGAATGATATTCTACTAACTCAACAGTATCATTATCCACCATAGTTATAATTTTTTTATAAGGTGCAATCCAAGGGTCATTATATCTTTCTTTTAAATCTTCAGGTTTTAAAATTTCCATAAAATCATCTGTAAAAATAATAAGTTAATTAAAATCTTTAAAAAAAATTGATAATAAAATTATCATTAAATATCTATTTAAAAGTTTTATAAATTTTAAAATAGCTATATAATTGTAATTTTAATAATTGATTAATTTAAATCATATTAATATTTGTTAAAAATTTATATTAAACAGTGGTTTAATAAATAATTAAAAATTATATTAAAAAGGAATAAAAAGAATATAAAATAATATAAGATTAATTAAATAATCAAAAATTAACCTATTTCTTCCATTCTATCTAATATTTTAATAGCTGCTTCAACTGCTTTTTTACCCATGTCAATACGTTTATGAGCATCAAGTCTAGTCATACCAGGACCACTAATACCTAATGTTACAGGTTTATCATATTCTAAAGATAAATCAGTTATTTTACGTGCTGCATGTTGAGCTACAATCTGATCATGGTCTGTTGCACCTTCAATTACAGAACCTAATGCTACAACAGCATCAACATCATCTCTTTCAAGTAATTTTTTAATAGGAAGGGCCATATCAAAGACACCTGGAGCAATAAATACTTTTGTAATTTCACTACCTCTTGATTTAGCTTCTTCTTTAGCAAGACCTAACATCATTTGATTAATATCAAAGTTAAATTCTGCTACAACTGCAGCAATATTATATTTTCCCATCTTAATCCTCCAGAAGAGTAATTTCTTTATAATTATAAATAATTATTTTTAATTTATTAAAAAGAATGTTTATATAACGACAAATGTCACGAAATATGCTACACCACTTAAAACCATAATAAATATAACAAAAAGTGCTGCCCATTGAATTTTATCCATTTTATTACCTCTCATTTTTATAAATCTTAATACAATTATTATTTAATATTTAATATTTATCTAATTTATGGTTTATTATTTAGATAATATAAATTATTTAATAATTAATTTTATTTTTAATACCTATTTGATAATATGTGAATCCTAAATCTTGAAGTTTTTCTGGATTATATTGATTTCTTCCATCAAAGATTACTGGATTTTTAAGTAATTCTTTAATTTCACTAAAGTCGGGTGTTCTAAATTCTTTCCACTCTGTTACAAGTACCATAGCATCTACATCTTTTAAGGCATCGTTTCTATTATCACAATAAACAATATTTTTATTATCTTTTAAATATTTGTTTTTAGCTTCATCAATAGCTTTTGGATCATATGCTTGTATACGAGCTCCTCTTTTGGTAAGTTCATTAATAAGTGTAATGGAACTTGCTTCTCGCATATCATCTGTATTAGGTTTAAAGGACAAACCCCAAAGACCAAATACAAGGCCATTTAAATCTTCTCCAAAATGGTCTACTATTTTTCTCACTAAAGACAATTTTTGATTATAATTAACATCCTCAATAGCTTTTAAAAGTTTAGGATCTATACCATTTTCCTGAGCAATACTTATTATTCCTTGAACATCTTTTGGGAAACAACTTCCCCCATATCCACATCCTGCATGTAAAAAATGACTACCAATACGTTTATCAGTTCCAATTCCAAGACGAATATCTTCAATATTTGCACCGGTTTTCTCACAGATATTTGCCATTTCATTCATAAATGAAATTCTAGATGCAAGCATAGCATTAGCTGCATATTTTGTAAGCTCAGCACTTCTAATATTCATAAAATAAATATTACGAGTTGTATCGGTAAATGGTTCATATAAATCTTCCATTACATGTCTACAGGATTCATCTTCAAAACCAAGAATAACTCTATCTGGTAATAAACAATCATTTACAGCAGATCCTTCTTTTAAAAATTCAGGATTGGAAATCATTTTAAAATCAAAAGATTCACCTCTTTTAGATAATTCTGCATTAATAATAGATTTTACCTCATCTGATGTTCCAACAGGAACAGTAGATTTAATAACAATAAAACAATCATGGTCCATATATTGACCAATTTCTTTTGCAACATTATATACATATGTTAAATTACAACTACCATCTTCATTCATTGGTGTTCCAACTGCAATAAAGTAAACATCTGATCTTTCAAGTGAGTATTTTAAATCAGTAGTAAAGTATATATTACGTCTTTGCTGATTTTCAATAACTAAATCAGTAAGTTGAGGTTCGTAAATAGGAATTATTCCCTTTTTAAGGTTATTTATAATATTTTCATTTACATCTACACAGTAAACATGATTTCCCATTTCGGCAAAACAAGTTCCTGTAACGAGTCCTACATAACCGGTTCCTATAACTGTTAATTTCATTTTAAAACCTCTATTTAATGTTCAATATAAATTAAAAAGTTTAAATTTCGTATTTTAAATTTTTATAGTACTTATGGAGATTATACTCATTTATAAATAATAATCTAATAAATAAAATTAAATTTTTTCTAGACAATATTTTATTAAATAAATATAAAATATTTAAATATTATTTTATATGTTTTTATTTTTCTATTAATAAAAATATATGTTTTTATTTTTCTATTAATAAAAATTTCAATAAAGATTAATTAAAAAATATTAATCTAAATTTAAATATTCATCAAGTCCATCTTCATAATCTCTTAATTCAGTAAATCCATTATTAATCCATTTTTTATGTGATAATACAGAGTAATGTGGTCTAGGTGCAGGTGCTTGAAATTCACTACTACTTACTCCTTTAATATTTACATCAATACCCTTTTTTTTAAAAATTAATTTAGCATAATCATACCAAGAGGTACTTCCTTTATTTGTAACATGGTAAATACCATATTTATTAGATTTTATAACTTCATATATTCCATTTGATAAATCCTTTGTAAAAGTTGGTGAACCTATTTGGTCATAAACAACATTTAAAGTATCATGACTTTTAGAAAGTTCTAAGATTTTTTCAATAAAATTAGGTCCATTTTTACCATATAACCATGATGTTCTTAAAATAAAATATTTATCTAAAAGTTTCTGGATGTGTTGTTCTCCTTCTAATTTAGATTTACCATATACAGATTCAGGACCAAGTTCATCGTCTTCACACAAAGGTTTATGTTTATCCCCTTTAAATACATAATCAGTGCTTATATGGACTAATGTTCCATCTATTTTCTTACATCCAAGAGCCAAGTTTTTAACAGCTTCAGAATTTAATTTATATGCAAGTTCTTCTTTTGTCTCACATCCATCAACATCTGTCATTGCAGCACAGTTTATAATAATTTCAGGTTTAAAATGGTCTAATTTATTAAAAACTTCATCTTGACTAGTTATATCTAAACTATGATGATTAGTTATAATTAAATCTTCATTTTTAAGTGTTTGACATAAATCAGTACCTAACATTCCATTAGAACCTGTAATAAGGATTTTCATAATTACACCTATATTTTATTAAAAAATAATTATTTTATCATTATATTAGGAATTTAAAATAAATATATTTTAACAATTATAACTTAAAAAAATAATTAACTTAGATTAAAATATTAATAAATTTAGTAAATTATATGTAAAATATCTCATTATAAATAATACTATCAATATATTATATTTAATTTTTAAATATAATGTAATTAAAGGAAATTAATAAAAATATTATATTTATTAAAAATAGATATTATTTTACTATAAATTTACTATAATTATTATTTGTTTTGGAGGATTATAATGAAAGTATGTGTAGTAGGTCAAGGATATATTGGACTTCCAACAGCAGCACTATTTGCAAAAAATGATTGTGATGTTATTGGAGTTGATATAAATAAAAAAATGATTGATGATTTAAATAATGGTATTATACATATTGAAGAACCAGGAATAAGTGAAATCATTAATAAGGCTATTAAAGAAGATAGATACCATGCATCCTTAGAACCTAAACCTGCTGATGTTTTTATTATAACAGTTCCAACTCCATATATAGTTGAAAATCTTGGTTGTGATTTAAGTTATGTAATTAATGCATGTGAATCAATTATAGATTACCTTGAAGAAGGTAATACTGTTATTATTGAATCAACTATTGCACCAGGTTCAACCGAAGAAAGTATAAAACCAATACTAGAAAAATCAGGTTTTATAGTTGGTGAAACTATTTATTTAGCTCATTGCCCTGAAAGAGTTCTTCCAGGTCAAATTATGTATGAGCTAGTAAATAATAATAGAATTATTGGTGGAGTAACAAAAAAGTGTACAGAAAAAGCAGCAGAAACATATGGAATCTTTGTTAAAGGAAAACTTTTTAAAACTGAAGCAAAAACTGCTGAATTATCAAAATGTATGGAAAATACATTTAGAGATGTAAATATTGCACTTGCAAATGAACTTACAAAAATATGTTCTAAAATAGGAGTAAATGCTTTAGATGTAATTGAACTTGCAAATCAACATCCGAGAGTAAATATTCACAATCCTGGTCCTGGTGTAGGTGGCCATTGTCTTGCAATAGACCCTTATTTTATTTATTCAAAAGATCCAGATGATGCTCAAATAATAAAACTTGCAAGAGATACAAATAATAGTATGCCTCAATTTACAGCTAATAAAACTAAATTAATTTTACAAAACCACACAAATGAATATAAACCAAAAATTAGTATTTTAGGTGTGTCCTATAAAGGTAATACTGGAGATACAAGAGAATCTCCTGCATTTGAAATAATATCAACACTTAAAAAAGAAGGATTTACTATAAATATACATGACCCTCATGTAGATAATGAAAAATATCTTTCGTTTGAAAATGCACTTAAAGATTCATCTATAGCTTTAATACTTGCAGACCATGATGAATTTAAAAACCTAGATTATAATATAATTAAAACAAATATGAAATATCCAATACTTTTTGATACAAAAAATATTATAAAAAATCCGCCTAAGGATATAAAACTATTTAATTTTGGAAATTTAGATAAAATTTAGTAATTTAATTTTCCTAAAAAATTAAAAAAGATTATAATATTAATTAATATTAAGAGACTAATAATGCTTTAAATTTTTGATTACAATTGATTTTATGCCCCTTATTTACACTTTTTATATTCTAATCAAAAGTTCATTACTATCAAGTTAAGATTTTCAAATATTAAAAAATCATGACTTTTGATTCTTTTACAATTTTTTTATTTATTACATAATTTAAGTGTCAAATGGTATTATTATTTCATACATTTGATTGTCAATTATTGATGAGATTACAAAGTCAATTTTTGAAACTAGTGTGGAAGAGATTCTAACATTTGCAAAAAATATTTCATTGTATTATTTAATAGAATTTCCATTTCTTCAGGTGTTTAATGATAATTTGGAAATTCAACATAAGATCCATCAGTTACAAAAACATGGAAGAGTGTTTAAAGTATAAAAATCACTCTAAAATAATAATTATTAAATATAAACGAATATTAATTATAATGATTAATAATAAATAAAATATAATATTAACAATGATAATACTAAAAAATAGATATAAATAAATTTACACTTTAAATAAAATTAATAATAATAAGGTGTTAATTCAGGTAAAATAAAAAAATAAAAAAAATAAAAATAATATAATAATAAAAATAAAAATAAGAAAAAAAATCTTTAACTTGATAGTACTACAATAAGATGAAAAAATTTTTTATTACATAACCCTAATATTTAATTATGAAATATTACTATTAACTTATTATTTTCATATAATAATTTAACTAAATATAATTTGGAGAAAAAATATGGTTAGAACAATATCTGAAAATTTTCAAAAGGGCATAACTATTATCACTCCTGCATATAAATGTGAAGATTATATATTAAATTTATTAAATTCCCTTAATAAACAAAGTATTGATTTCAATTTATTCGAAATATTAATCGTTATTAATGGTGAACGAGATAATACTGAAAATATTGTTAAAAATTTTAAAAATAAAAATCCCCATTTAAATATAAAAATTTTTGAATCTGAGAAAGGAGCATCAAATGCTAGGAATGTAGCTATTGAAAATATTGAAAGAGAATACACAATTTTCATAGATGCCGATGATTATATTTCTTCTAATTATCTTGAAAAATTATATAGTTATGCTTCAACCAATAGGATTGTGTTTGGAAGCTTTTGGGATGTTGAATTTGAAACAAATGAGATTATTAAAACTTATTTTACTGATTTCTTATTAAATAATCAGGGCGTGACTGAAATTAATAAATTTCTACCTGGTTCTCTTATTATAACCACGAATAAATTAGTTCCAAGTTATTATATTAAACAAGTAAAATTTAATCCAAATCTTCGAAATAGTGTAGATGTTGCATATTTCTCTAGATTTTATTCAAAATTTGATTTAGAATTGTTTATATTACCAAAAGAAGAAGAGGCTATTTATTATAGATTACGAGTTCCAAATTCATTATCTAGAAGTCCAATATCTTATCAACATAATATAACTGATAAAATTAAAGTTATGAAAGAAGTTGATAATGATATAAAACATATTGAGAATATTAAAGCAAAAAAAGCCTTGATAAAATTAATAAATGTTGGTCAAATGACTTTTATTAATCGATATTTAGATAAATACCCTGAAGATTATAATAAAGTTTTAAAGGACATTCAAAATGCAGATATTGAAAACTTTAAAAGAATTCCTCTTACTGATAAACTCAAAGAATATAATCCTACACTTGTAACTATTGAAAATTTAAAACAGGATATTAAAATACTTAGAAAAGAAAATAATTATTATAAAAGATTATTAAAGACAAAACCTTATAAAATTGCAGGTCTTTTAAGAAAAATATCATTAAAAATCAGAAAAATCTTCTAAAATAAAAAGCTTTTTATAATATTTTATGCAAAAAATTTTTTAATTTGAAAATTAATTATATTATTATTTTAAATATCTTAAATTAATAAAATTTAATAAAATATTTTTTTATACTTTAATTTTATAAAATTCTAGGATATTATAAAATTTAAATTAAACTTTTTTTAAAATAATAATCAATATAAATAATTTTTAAAAAGAGGAAAAAAATTTTTAAAATTATATTGATCTAATTGTTTATTCTTAAAAAAAAAAAAAAATGGTGAAAATAATGTCAATGACAATGTCTGAGAAGATATTAGCTAGAGCTTCTGGTAAAGATAAAGTTGAAGCTGGAGAAATTGTTATGGCTAATATTAATATAGCTATGGTTCATGATTTAACTGGACCCCTTGCAGTAAAGGGATTTAAAGAAATTGGAACTGAAAAAGTATGGGATAAAGAAAAAATTGTTGTTCCATTTGACCATCAAGTTCCTGCTGATTCAATAGATTCAGCAAATAACCATATATTAATGAGGAAATTTGTAAAAGAGCAAAATATTACTAATTTTTATGATGTAAATCAAGGTGTATGTCATCAAGTTCTTCCAGAACTTGGTCATGTCCGTCCTGGAGAAGTTATTGTAGGTGCTGATTCACATACATGTACATATGGAGCATTAGGAACATTTGCAACTGGTATTGGTTCAACTGATATGGCTATGGTTTTTGCAACTGGAAAACTATGGTTTAAAGTACCTGAAACTATAAGATATGAAATTAATGGTGATTTGAAAGAAAACACATCTGCAAAAGATGTTATACTTAATATTATTGGTACTGTAGGAGCAGATGGTTCTACTTATAAGGCCTGTGAGTTTGTAGGTCAAACTATAAGTGACTTTGATATGTCTGATAGAATGGTTTTATCTAATATGGCTATTGAAATGGGTGGAAAAGTTGGTTTATGTGAAGCCGATAAAAAAACAGATGAATATCTTAAAGGAAGAACTGATAAACCATATAAAGGTTTTATTTCTGATAAGGATGCAAACTATGAAACTATTGAATTTGATGTAAGTGACCTTGAGCCACAGCTAGCATGTCCTCATAATGTAGATAATGTAAAACCTGTTAGTGAAGTATCTAAACCAGTTGATCAGGTATTTTTAGGTTCATGTACTAATGGTCGAATTGAAGATATGAGGGATGCAGCAAAAATTTTAAAAGGAAATAAAGTTGCAGATGGAACTAGAATGCTTGTTATACCTGCATCAAAAGAAGTTTACAGTAAATGTTTAGATGAAGGTTTGATTAAAATATTCGTTGATGCAGGTGCACTTGTAACAAATCCATGCTGTGGTCCATGTCTTGGTGGACATGTAGGTCTTATTGGACCTGATGAGGTTAGTCTTTCAACATCTAATAGAAACTTTAAAGGAAGACAAGGAAGTCCTGAAGGTGAAGTTTATTTATCATCTGCAAAAGTTGCAGCAGCTTCAGCTATTAAAGGAGAAATATCTTTACCTGAATAAAATAAAAATATAGGGGTTATAATATGGAAGGAAAAGTATGGAAATTTGGAAATGATATTGATACTGATGTTATTTTACCTGGAAGATATTTAATCTATAACGATGAAGAAAACTTATCAAAACATTGTATGGAAGGTTTAGATGAAGATTTTGATAAAAAAGCTCAAAAAGGAGATATTATTGTAGGTGGAACTAATTTTGGATGTGGATCTTCAAGAGAACATGCACCAATGGCTATTAAAGGTTTAGGTATTAGTGCTGTTGTAGCAGAATCATTTGCAAGAATTTTCTATCGTAACGCATGTAATATTGGAGTTCCTCTAGTTGAAGCTCCTGGGATTAGTAAAAAAGTATCTGAAGGAGAAAAAATAAATATTGACTTAGAAAAAGGTATTATTAAAATAGCATCAGGAGAAGAAATAGAATTTAAAAAATTACCTCCATTTATGTTAAACATATTAAATAATGGTGGATTAATACCTTGGATAAAAAATAATCCGGATTTATAAAATTTAAACACAATTAATAGTTAGATAAGTGATAAAATGTATGAAATAACTGTTATTCCTGGAGATGGAATTGGAAACGAAGTAATGGAAGCTGCTATCAATATTCTTGATGCTTTAGATATAGATTTTAACTTTACATATGCTAAAGCTGGAGATGATTGTCTTGAAGAAACAGGTGTAGCACTACCTGACGAGACTCTTGAACTTGTTAAGGCATCAGATGCATGTTTATTTGGTGCTGCTGGAGAATCTGCTGCAGATGTAATTGTAAAACTTAGACAATCATTAAAGTTATTTGCTAATTTAAGACCTGTCAAATCTTATCCAGGTACTAAAGCTTTATTTGATAATTTAGATATTATGATTGTACGTGAAAATACTGAAGGTTTATATAAAGCAGATACGGAAGAAGAAACCGAAGAAGGTGCAATAGCAAAAAGAATTATTACAAGAGAAGCAGAAGAAAGAATCATAAGATATGCATATGAATATGCAAAAAGTAATGGTAAAACTAAAGTTGCAGGTATTCACAAAGCAAATGTATTAAAAAAATCAGACGGATTATTTAAAAAAATCTTATATGAAGTAGGGGAAGAATATAAGAACCAAGGTATAGAAACTGATGATTTTTATGTTGATGCTACAAGTATGTATTTAATTACTCGAGGCAGTGAATTTGAAGTTATAGTTACTACTAATCTTTT
Source organism: uncultured Methanobrevibacter sp. (assembly GCA_900314605.1). Taxonomy (GTDB): domain Archaea; phylum Methanobacteriota; class Methanobacteria; order Methanobacteriales; family Methanobacteriaceae; genus Methanarmilla. Next base: position 17,392 of record OMVX01000014.1, read on the forward strand.
CGGAGATATTTTATCTGATGAAGGAGCAGGTCTTGTTGGTGGTTTAGGTTTAATACCATCTGCTAATATTGGTGAGAACAATGGTTTATTTGAACCTGTACATGGTTCTGCACCTGATATTGCAGGTAAAGGTATTGCAAACCCAATAGCAATGATTTTATCTGCAAAAATGATGCTTGACTATCTTGGTGAGAAGAAAGAAGCTGATAGATTAGAAAATGCTATTTTAAAAGTTTTATCTGAAGGTAAAGATGTAACTCCTGATTTAGATGGAAATTCATCTACAATGGAAATGAGTGAAGCTATTAAGAAAGCATTATAATTTATTAAGAGATTAGTAGAACAAAATTAATAAGATTTTTTCATTGGTTTATTAGAAATATTTATTTAAATAGGTTAAAGGCATATCTTTTTATAATAAATGGAGTGATAGTATGAAAGGGATTATATTAGCAGGGGGATCTGGAACACGTCTTTATCCAATAACTACCGCAATTTCAAAACAACTTTTACCAATTTATGATAAACCAATGATATATTATCCACTATCTATTTTAATGTTAGCGGGAATTAGAGAAATATTAATAATATCTACTCCAAGAGATTTACCTCATTTTAAAGAATTATTAGGAGATGGTAGTAGTTTAGGTATGTCTTTTTCATATAAGATTCAGAATGAACCTAGAGGTTTAGCTGATGCATTTATTCTTGGAGAAGATTTTATTGGTAATGATAATGTTGCACTTATTTTAGGCGATAATATTTTTCATGGCCATAGATTTACAGAAATACTTGAAAGAGCAACGAATATTAATGAAGGTGCAGTAATTTTTGGATATTATACTAAAAATCCTGAATCTTTTGGGGTTGTAGAATTTGATGATGAATGGAATGTATTATCTATTGAAGAGAAACCAGAAAATCCAAAATCTAACTATATTGTACCTGGTCTTTATTTTTATGATAATAATGTGATTGATATTGCAAAAAATGTAAAGCCATCAGAAAGAGGAGAAATCGAAATCACATCTATAAATGAAGAATATTTAAAAAGAGGAAAACTTAAAGTTGAACTTCTTGGAAGAGGAATGGCATGGCTTGATACAGGAACACATGATGGTCTACTTGAAGCAGGAAATTTTATTGAAACAATACAAAAAAGACAAGGATTATATGTTGCATGTTTAGAAGAAATAGCCTATTATAAAGGTTATATTAAAAAAGAAGACCTTCTGAATAAAGGAAAATCACTTAAAAAAACAGAATATGGTCAGTATTTAATCGATTTAGCCCAGCAATAAAATCAATTTTATAAATATTTTATTTTTTTAATATGATTACTAAAATTTAAAAATTTATATTAAATATAAACTATTCAAAAATATAATAATATTATTTATAAAAACCTTTAACACTATTAGGGGAAATATTAATGGGAAAATTTAAAATTAATAAATTATTTATTGATGGAGTATTTACAGTTGAACCTACTGTAATTGAAGATGAACGTGGATACTTTATGGAAACATATAATGAAAATGATTTTAAAGCAGAAGGAATTAATCTTAAATTTGTTCAAGATAATCAATCAAAATCATCAAAAGGTGTTTTAAGAGGATTACATTTCCAATATACACAACCACAAGGAAAATTAGTTAGAGTCATAAAAGGTGCTGTATTTGATGTGGCTGTAGATTTAAGAAAAAATTCCCAAACATATGGTAAATGGGTTGGAGAGATACTTACAGAAGAAAATAAAAAACAATTATATATTCCAGAGGGTTTTGCCCATGGATTTTTAGTATTATCTGATATTGCAGAGTTTGTATACAAATGTACTGCTTTTTATAATCAAGATGATGAAGGGGGCATAATATACAATGATAGTGATATTGCTATAGATTGGCCCATTGATAAAGTTGGAGAAGAAAATTTACTTTTATCAGAAAAAGATTTAAACTGGAAAACACTTAAGGATACTCCTGTAAAATTTTAAAATATTAACTAATGGGGAATTATATGACCAAAGTATTAGTAACTGGTGGAGCAGGATTTATTGGAAGCAATTTTCTAAAATATATGGTTAGTAAATATCCGGATTACCATTTTATAAATTTGGATAGTTTAACCTATTGTGGAAATCTTGAAAACTTAAAAGATATTGAAGATAAAGAGAATTATTCATTTGTAAAAGGAGATATAAGAGATTCAAAATTAGTAAGCAATATTATTTCGGATTGTGACTATATTATTAATTTTGCAGCTGAAAGTCATGTAGATAGAAGTATAGAAGATCCAGAAATATTTATTAAATCAAATGTACTGGGAACTCAAGTACTACTTGATATGGCAAAAAAGCATAATATTAAAAAATATCTTCAAATTTCAACTGATGAAGTTTATGGTTCACTTCCAAAAGAGGGATATTTTACCGAAACAACCCCTCTTCAACCTAATAGCCCGTATTCCGCTTCTAAAGCTGGAGCAGATTTAATGGTTAGAGCATATCATAACACTTTTGATTTACCAGTTAACATTACCCGTTGTTCTAATAATTATGGTCCTTATCAATTTCCAGAGAAACTAATTCCTTTAATGATTTCTAATGCACTAGAGGATAAGCCACTACCTGTTTATGGAGATGGTTTAAACATTCGTGACTGGCTTCACGTTTATGACCATTGTACTGCAATTGATTTAGTACTTCACAAAGGAAAGACTGGAGAGGTATATAATATTGGTGGAAATAATGAAAAAACCAATATTGACATTGTTAAATTAATACTTAAAGAACTTGATAAGAGTGAATCATTAATTAAATTTGTTAAAGATCGTTTAGGGCATGATAGACGTTATGCTATTGATTCAGCAAAAATTCAAACTGAATTAAATTGGAAACCTAAATATACTTTTGAAAATGGTATTATTGAAACGATTAATTGGTATTTAGATAATCAAAAATGGATAAATCAAGTAAAAACAGGCCAATACCAAGACTATTATAATAAGATGTATTCAAATAAATAATTAACTTATTTTTTAAATTTTAATAATGCTTATTTTCTTAATATTATAACTTAATATTATAAGCAATTTTATATATTTAAAGGCATAAAATATATATAATAATTTAATCAATATTGTAAATTTAGAGAGATAATATGAGTGGGAACCTTCATAGATTTTTAACTAATTTTAACAGATATAAATTTTTACTTAAAGAATTAGTTAAAAAAGATGTGCAAAGTAAATACAAGGATTCTGTTTTAGGTTTATTTTGGAGTTTTTTAAACCCTCTTTTACAAATGATAGTTCTAACAATTGTATTTTCAACATTTTTTTCTAGATCTATTCCTAATTTTCCAGTATATTTACTTACAGGTAGATTAATTTTAGATTTATTTGCTAAAGGTACATCTGGAGCTATGAAATCCATTAAAAATAATAAGGCTATTATAAAAAAAATCTATGTTCCAAAATATATGTTTCCCCTTGGAACTATTGTGTCTGAATTTATTAATTATTTAATATCATTAATTGTTCTTGTTCTTGTAATGATTATAACAGGACAGGAATTTTATTTCGCAATCATTTATACGGTTATTCCAATAATATTAGTGCTTATATTAACTATTGGAGTTGGTTTAATATTAACTACACTTGCAACCTACTTTACAGATATAAATTATTTATGGAAAGTTGTAACAATGATGTTAACCTACTTAAGTGCAGTTTTCTACCCTATAGATATTGTTCCTAAGAAATTTTTAATATTCTTTAAACTGAATCCAATTTATGCGGCAATATCTAGTTGTAGAGCCTGTGTTTTATATGGTACTTTTCCAGAAATTAAACCATTGTTATATTTGACTGCTTGTGCATTTATATCATTGACTTTAGGTTTAATAATATTTTATAGATATCAGGACAAGTTTATTTTACGAATTTAATTATGTTAAAAATTAAATTACTTAACTTTAGTTTAAAATTTTAATTATATGGAATATAAATAATCCAATAAATCTAGGAGTGAGAAAATGAATGAATTTGACAAATATTATGAAGATGAATTTTTTATAATAGATTCAAATAATATTAATTCAATAAACTCAAAATTATATGGTTTTTGTATTCATGATTCAAATTTTATTCAAAATCAAGAAATAACTCACGATTTTAATTTACTCGATTATGGTGTTTTTATTAATGTAAATGTAACAGATAACGAGATAAAAATCTACCAAGATTTTAATGGATCCTATGGAATATATTTATTTAAACAAAACGATTATTTTGCCATTTCTAATTCTTTTTGGAAATTAGTTGAACATTTAAAAGGTAATTATCAATTATCTGTTAATGAAGATTTTACTAAATCACTGTTTTTAAGGGATAATCTATATGCATTTTCATATAAGGACACTTTGGTAAATGAAATTGAACTTATTCCCCGTAATATAATCTTCCATATAAATAAAGAAAATTCAAAATTCGATTTTGAAGAAATTGATTATGAAGAATCATCTGTTGAATTGAATTCCAAAGAAGGATTAGAATTATTAGATAATTGGTTTAACAAGTGGATTAATATATTACGTGCTTTAAAAGAAAAAACTAATAATATAAGCTTTGATTTATCCGGAGGAATGGCTTCAAGATCTATTCTATCAATATTGTTAAATTCTAACATTGATTTGGATAAAGTACAAATAAATTCATTAACAGACTCTGTAGATAACCATCAACAAGATTTAGAAATTGCAAATCAAATTGCTGATGAAAACGGATTTAAATTAAATGAAGATGTTTTCACATCAGAAAAAATCTTTTTTAAAGAATTGGATACAACTATTAATTCTTCTTCATATCTTAAATTAGGATTTAATAATAAATTTTTCAATAATTTTTTCAAATATAAAGATCCTGTTTACTCATTTAATGGTAGAGGAAGGGATATTTTAAAAGGTCTACCTCTAACTAATAAGACCAACTATTCAGAAGAATTTATATTTTCTTATTTATTTTCAGGAGATACAATTTTAAGTAAAATACAAAATAATATGTTTGCTAGCGAATCTTCTAAAAAAATTTTTGAAAAAGATTTAAATACTATAGAAGAACTTTTTAATGAGGATGAAGATTGGTTACCATGGAGACACTATAAAGAAACCATAGCTAGAAATTATTATGGTAAAGATTCAGTTGAAGAATATTTTGCAAACAAATTTAGTTTATCTCCATTTTTTGATCCTATACTAAATAAATTAAAATTAACAACTGATGAGTGCAATAATAGAAAATTATTATTATGTGTAATTTTATCAAGATATTGTCCTAAATTATTAGATATTGAATTTGAAGGAGAATCTTTTGAGGATGAAACTATAGAATATGCTAATTCAATAAATAATATTTTACCTTATGAAAAAATCAAAAATGATTTTGTAAGTGGCCCTGAAATAAAATCGATTAATTCTAACAAAGATGAATCACATAATCAAAAAGAACTAGATGATTATTTAAATAATGTCTTCTATTCCAGTGATTTTAAGAATAAATTTATTGAAAAACTTAATTCAGAAATTTATTATGATTTAGTAGAGCAAATGGAAAGTGAAAAATATTATCCAATGAAATTTTTCTCCCCCACTTTTAGTTTAGTAAAAATTTATGATGATATAGATATAAGCCATTTAAAAGACTCTAAAATATCTGAATGGATTAAAAAATATATGAACAATAATAACAGAAACAGTGAGATTATAAAATCAAATCTATTAAAATACAATAAAGCAAGAATAGATTTACAAAATGAAGGTGATGGAAATGATCTTGAGCTTTTAGAATATTCAGATGAGAATTTATGGGTATTTAAAAAATGGACTAAAAACAATTTAGGATATGGATTAAATTTTCATAGTCAAAAAAATGAATTATCTTTAAAGGTTAAATGTATTGGAGATGGTACTTTTAAAATGTACCTTCGGGGACAAGAATTTCGAGATAAAAATAATGAAAAAGTTTCTATATACATAGATTTCAGATTTGTATCTATAAACAATAAAATAATATTAGACTCTAGTAAACTTGTAAGTAGAACAGACCCATATACCTATGAATTTAATGTAAATAATGGGGACATTATAGATTTAAAATTTAAATGGATACCTTTAAATTATTCAAGTGATGCTGTAAACATTAATCAAGAATTAAAGAGAACAAATGAAAAATTAGATAGGGTAACAAACAGATTAAATGGAATTTTAGAAAGGAGAAGGAAAAGATTAGCTAAAAAAGAAGAAGCTTCAAAAGAAAAAGAAGAAGAAAATCCATTAAGAAGTTTTCCTGTTTCGGATGAGGTTATTATTGATGTTGAAGATGTTTCAATGGAATTCATGCTTGCTGAGGAGAAAGTAGATAATTTTAAAGAATACATTATACGATTAGTTAAACGTGATTTACCTAAAAAGACTAAATTTAGAGCTTTAAATCATTTATCCTTTAAAGTTCATAAGGGAGAAAGATTAGGTGTCATTGGTTTCAACGGAGCAGGTAAAAGTACTTTACTTAAAATTTTATCAAGTGTTTTAAAACCTACTGAAGGAAAAGTCACCGTTAAAGGATCAGTTGCGCCACTTTTAGAACTTGGTGCAGGTTTTGATCATAATTATACTGGTGAAGAAAATATCTTTTTAAATGGTTCAATTTTAGGTTTACAAAAAGAATTTTTAGAAGAAAAATATGATGAAATTTTAGAATTTTCAGAACTTGATCACTTCATTAAAGTTCCTGTTAAAAATTATTCCTCTGGTATGAAAGCAAAATTAGGTTTTTCTATTGCTACGATGGTAAGTCCGGATATTTTAATTTTAGATGAGGTTTTATCAGTTGGTGATGTTAAATTCAAAGAAAAAAGTAGACAAAAATTAGAGGAATTAATGGGAGAGGGGGTTACTGTTATTATGGTAACTCATTCAGTTAGTGCAATTAGAAAAATGTGTAATAAAGTTATTTGGCTTGATAAAGGAAACCTAATCAGATATGGTGATGTCGATGAGGTTTGTGATGAATATATTGAATTTGCAAAAACTGGTACAGAAGAGGACTTAAAAAATATTAAACTCAATTAATTTAATTTTATAAATTTTTTAAAAATTCGAATATTTATTTTTAGGTAGTTAAAAATGGCTTTAAAACACAGAATATACGCTTTTATTTTTAATGTATTTAGGATTTTTCCAATTAAACACAATGCCATATCATTTGTATCTGATAAAAATGAATCATTTAATGAGGATTTTCGATATATTTACAGACAATTTAAAAAAATTAGCAAAAATGAATTTACTTATAATTATATTATAAAAAATAAAATTTCCCTTAAAAACATATATAAACTTGCACGTTCTAATTATATTTTTTTAAATGATAATTTCTTTCCACTTGCATATATGAAAATATCTAGTAGTTCTAAAGTTATACAACTTTGGCATGGTGCAGGAGGATTTAAAAAATTTGGATATTCTACTACTCCAAAAGATAATAAAGACTTAATAAATCTCATAAGAAAATCATCTAAAAATACTGATTATTTATTTATAACATCCAATAATTATAAAAATGATTTTAAAGAGGCCTTTCAAATAGATGAGAAGAAAATATATCCATTAGGAATGGCAAGGTTAGATTATTTTGCGCCGAAAAACCTTAAAAATGAAAATATTATAAAAATCAAATCTGAATTTGAAAAAAAATATCCTAAAATTAAGGAGAAAAAAATAATATTATATGCCCCTACTTTTAGAGAAACTCATAAGTATAATAATGTTTTCAAATATTTTAAAGTTAAAAAATTCCTCAGTGAACTATCTGAATATGTTATACTCTTAAGATTACATCCTAAAATGTATCAATTTGGCCTAGACGATAAGCTAATGGATGATGTTTTAAAATTAGATAATGTATATGATTTAACAGATTATGAATCTATTGAAGAGTTAATGTTAATATCCGATATTTTAATAACAGATTATTCCTCTTTAATGGTAGAATATACAATATTAAATAAACCTATTGTATTATTTGCATATGATTTAGATAATTATCTTGAAAATGAAAGGGGCTTTTATATAGATTATAAAAAAGATGTTCCAGGTACAATTGTTAAAACTACAGAGGAATTAATCAGAACAATTAAAAACAATAATTTTAGCACCAAACGTTTAAATGAGTTTAAAAATTTACAATTTGATAATTTAGATGGAAAAGCATCAAAGAGAATAGTGGATTTTGTACTTAAGACTAAATAAAGATATGATAATATGAAAGTATCAATAGTAACACCAAATTATAATGGGTATAGATTTTTAGAAGTATACTTTAAATCCTTAAGTCCTCATAAAGAATATATTGAAGATATAGTTATTGTTGATAATGGATCATCTGATGAAAGTATTGATTATATAAATAAAATTATTGAAGATTATCCAATAGAAATTAATTTAATTGTAAATAAAACTAATAAAGGTTTTGCAGAAGGTGTAAATCAAGGAATTCGTGCATCTAAATCTGAATTAGTTTTTTTACTTAATAATGATGTAGAACTTGAAAAAGATACAATTAAAAATTTAATTGAATGTATAAATATAGATAATAAGACTTTTTCTGTTACATCAAAAATGGTTCAATATAATAATAGAGAACTTATAGATGATGCAGGTGATAGTTATACATTACTTGCTTATACAAAAAAGATAGGAAATAATCAAAATGTTAATAATTTTAACTCATACCGTGAAGTTTTCTCAAGCTGTGGAGGTGCTGCATTATATAAAAAATCAATAATTAAAGAAATTGGTTATTTTGATACTGAATTTTTTGCATATATGGAAGATGTAGATATTGCATATAGAGCACAAATTTATGGATATAAAAATTATTATTGCCCAAATGCAATAGTATACCACATTGGAAGTGGAAGTTCTGGAAGCCAATATAACGAATTTAAAATACCTCTTGCAGCTAGAAATAATGTATGGATGATTTATAAAAACTTTCCAATACCACAAAAAATATTTAATTTTCCTTTTATATTTTTAGGATTTTTAATAAAATATCTATTCTTTAAAAAAAAAGGTTTTGGATCTCTTTATTTAAAAGGAGTTAAAGAAGGATTAAATAGTCGAGGAAATATTCAAAAAACAAAATACAAATTAAAACATAGTAAAAATTACTTTAAAATAGAATGGAAATTAATTAAAAATACATTTAGATTAATAAAAAATAAATGAAATTAAAGATTATTAACCATATGCTAAAAACTAAAAAAAGATAGTTATAGTCATCATGTTAATTTTTTATTAATCATGAAGAGTATGCTAAAAAAAATTATAAATGACTAAGTATTAATTAAATTAAGAATTTGTTTATAATATAATAGAATAAGCTACAAGTAGTATAGTTAATAAATCAATATATATATTATACATTATTTATAAAATTACAAATAAATACCTATGGAGTTTAAAAATGGATTTATCTATAATAATTGTTAATTATAAAACATATGAGTTGACTTTTAATGTAATAAATTCAATATTAGATTCAAAATGCAGTTTTTCATATGATGTTTTTGTAGTTGATAATCATTCTGCAGATGGAAGTTTAGAAAAACTAAAAGATTCTTTTAAATATGAAGAAAGGATTAAATTCATAGAATCTGATATAAATGGTGGCTTTGCATATGGGAATAATTTAGCAATTAAAAAATCAGAAGCGGATTATATTCTCCTTTTAAATTCTGATACTCTATTAGAAGAAAATACCCTAGAAAAATCATTGAAATATATTAAAAATCACGAAAACATAGGAGCTTTAGGTGTTCAGATAAATTTAGCTGATGGAACTCTTGATAAGGCTTGTAAACGTAGTTTTCCAAATCCTACAAATTCATTAGTTAGATTGTTTCACATTCCAGTGAAAAATTCTAAACTTAATAATTATAATCTGAATGATTTAGATAATAATGGAATATATGAGATAGATTGTCTTACAGGAGCCTATATGTTAATAGATAAAAATGCTCTTTTAGATGTAGGACTTCTTGATGAAACATTTTTTATGTATGGTGAAGATATTGATTTGTGCTATAGAATTAAAAAAGGAGGATATAAAATAGTGTATTATGGAAAAAGTAAAATTACACATTTTAAAGGTTCAAGTAGTAAGAAGCAAAAATCTAAATTAATATATGAATTCTATAGAGCAATGTATATATTTTATCGTAAAAATCTAAGTAAAGACTATTTCTTTTTAATAAATATTTTAGTTTATATTGGTATAGGAATTTTACTTATTTTAAAATTATTTATTAATATATTTAAAAGAAAATAATTTTAATGTTATTATAAAAGATTTAAAGGTTTTAATAAATTTTCCTAATATTCTATAAAAAATATATAATATAAAATATTAAACCTTTAAAATTAATTTTATATGTTTTTAAAAAAAAAACCTTAAGAGTTTCCTATTTAAAGCAAAAAATTTTTTAAAATATTTATTTTAAAATATAAAAATATTATTTTAAATATAATTAAGTATTAATATTATTAAATACTAAAATTTAATAATAAGAAAAAATATTTTTAAAATAACTTTATAAAGTTAAAGGAAAATTAAACAAATAGGGATATTATGATAAAACAAAACGAAAGATTATTAAATATAGTTTTATTATTAACTGATATTTTAATCATTATTGTATCCCTATTGATTTCAGCTTATTTAAGGTTTTTTACCACGATGTTTGGTCCAATAGGAGGACATTTAAGTTTAGAATTATATGTAATCTTTTTATATCTAGTAATATTACCAGTTTATTTAATACTTTATTTTTCATTCGGTTTATATAAAACATATAGAAACCATAAAAATATATTTTCTGAGGCTTCCCAAATAATTAAAGCAAATATCATTGCTTTTATAATTATCATTGCAGTATTATTTATTATAAATCAACCTAATTTTTCAAGAATTCTAATTTTATTAATGGTATTTTTTACAACGATCTTTGGTATTTTAGAAAGGTCAATAGTACGTAAAAAACTAATAGATTTACGTAAACAAGGAAAGAATTTAAAACATATTCTTATTGTAGGTGATAATGAAATGGCATATAATTTTAATAGAAAAATTAATGAAAATTCTTATTTAGGTTATTCAATTTATGGATTTTTAGGTAGAGAAGAGAGAGTAGGTTTAGAAATAGATGGTGTTCCTATAGTTGGTGCATTTAAAGATTTAGATGCACTTTTAGCAAAACATACTTTTGATAGAGTTATTCTTGCAATACCATTAAAATATTATAAACACCTAAACGAATTGGTTACAAGTTGTGAAAATGCAGGTATTAAAGCAGAAATTATACCTGCATATACAGAATATTTCCCTGCTAAACCTTCAGTAGATATGATAGAGGATATTCCAATTATTAATATTAGATATGTTCCACTTGACGATCCATTTAATAATGCTATTAAAAAACTTGAAGATATAACCGTTGCAATAATTGCAATTATTATTACTTCTCCTATAATGCTAATAACTGCTATAGCTGTTAAATTATCATCCCCTGGTCCTATCATTTTTAAACAAGAAAGAATAGGTTATAAGCAAAATAAGTTTAATATGTATAAATTTAGAAGTATGAGGGTTCAAGACCCAGATGATGAGAAATCTGGATGGACTACTAAAGATGATCCTCGTAAAACACGTGTAGGTAATTTTATTAGAAAAACAAGTATTGATGAATTACCACAATTTTTTAATGTTTTAAAAGGAGAAATGAGTGTTGTTGGTCCAAGACCTGAAAGACCATATTTTGTAAATCAATTTAAAAAAGACATTCCAAAATACATGGTTAAACATCAAGTAAGACCAGGACTTACAGGATGGGCTCAAGTACATGGTTGTAGAGGAAATACTTCTATAAAAAAACGTATAAAATATGATATTGAATATGTAGAAAATTGGCATTTAGGTTTAGATATAGGTATAATGATTAAAACCATTTTAAAACACAATCCTAATGCTTATTAGTTTAAATTATAAATCAATACTTATTTTTATTCCATTATAATATTAGAATATCTATTTTATAATAATTGATTTTTAATAATTAATTATAGAAATATAATATAATTCTATGCTAGACAAAATTTTTTTTTTATTATTTATTTTAATTTAAAATAAAATACTTTAAAATTATTGAAAAAATAAAAATATGATAAAATATTAGTATATTTTAATATTTTTAAAATATAAATATTCTTAAATAATCTACTAATTTTCAAAAATAAATATATAAAATTATTATAAAATAAAAAACAATTATTTAACAAATGAAGTACCTTAAAGCTAGACTCTTTTAATTTTTTTAATTTTTATCTATAAAATTTTAGTAAATTATAATAAATTATAAAATTATAAAAATATTTAAGAATATTTTTAGTAAAATTAATTTTATTAAATTTATTAGATACTTAAAATTTTGAATAATATGTAGGATATTATTTATATATTACTTTTCATGTGCTCTAGGGTATTTCATTTATATAGAAAATTTGAAAGTATAATATAATTTTTTGTGAGGGTCTGGTATGAACGAAGAATTAAAAGAATATTATGAAAAAATTAAGGACAAAATGTCTGAAGAAGAATTTCTAAATGAAATTGAAAAAAGAAAGGAAGAAAATTCTGATATTAGTTTTATTGATAATAATGATTCTACTATTGCAGATATGATTGTAGGAGAATATCTTAATGAAAAAAACGAAAGCCATTTTTCAGAAAAGGATTTAAAATTTAAAGACTTGGAAGGACAAGAAAATATTACTATTATAGGTAAAGTAATGTCTATTGCAAATCCAAAATCATTTAAAACTCGTAAAGGTGCAAAAGGAAAACTTTGTAATGTAATATTAGCAGATGATACAGAAGAATTAAAATGTGTATTTTGGACAGAAAATATGCCTCTATTGGAAAAATTTAAAGAAGGAGATGTAATCAAGATTACTGGAGTAAGAGTTACAAAAAATAGTTACACCAAAAAAGAAGAATTACAATTAGCACCACGTAGTGAAGTTAATGTAGAAAATGCTGATGATTATCCTGATTTTCCAGAATATAATGAAACTATAACTGATATAGCAGATATTTCTTTTGATGAAGATTCAACAAATAATACTGTAAATCTTATTGGAAGAGTATGTAGAAAAAGTTCAATTAATACTTTTAAACGTGAAAATCAAGATGATGGGCAAGTTGCACATATTACTTTACAAGATAAATCTGGAAAAATTGACTATACATTATGGAATAAAGATGTAGAATTACTAAATGATTTTGATGTTGGAGATTCTGTAAAAATATTAAATGCATCTGTAAGACTAGATAATAACGATAATATAAATTTAGTGCATCAAAATAGTAAAATTGAAAAAGGAGAGTATGATGTTCCTGAATTTGAAGAAAAATTTATTAAAATAGGAGATGCTGAAGAAATTTCTGATGTTTCTTTAATGGGTGTAGTAAGTAAAATACAAGATGTAATAACTTTTAAGCGACAAGATGAAACCGAAGGTTATGTTAGATCTATTGATATTTTAGATGATACTGGTTCTATTAGAGTTACTCTTTGGAATAACAATGCTCTTAACTTAGATATCAAAAAAAGAGATATTTTAAAAATCATTGGTAGTAATATTGAATATGATGATTATGCAACTACTGGTTATAGAGTAAATACTAATTGGAACACTAGTTTTACAATAAATCCAACAGAACCTGAAGATTTGATTAATATTTTAGATGAACTTAAAGTAAATATTGGACCTGTTAAAATAGAACAAGTTCAGGAAGCAGATGATGATGGTATAGAATTTGATATAATTGGACGTGTACTAAATATCGGAGATAAAAGAGAATTCCAAAGAGATGATGGTACTTTAGGTACAGTAAAAACTGTTGGTTTTGCAGATGAAACAGGCCAAATTCAATTATCACTTTGGGATGAAAAAGCTACTAACACTAAAATCGAAATTGGTAAAGCATATACAATAGAAAATGCAAGAGCTAGACTGGGAATGAATGATGTACAATTAAATATTGGAAAAACTTCAAGAATTATTGAATTAGATGATGAACAATCTAAATATGTTTCTTCAATTGAAACATTAGAAGAATTAATTTACAACAAAAAAAGTATTGATGAATTAGATGAAGATGATATAAACCTTAAAGTAATTGCTAGAATACTAAATATTAGACCAATTAACAAGTTTGAAAGAGGTGATGGAACTGAGGGTTCTGTTCAAAATATAGAGATTGCAGACAATACTGGTTCTATTAGACTAGCAATTTGGAATCCGAATGAGGATAAAGAATTAAACATCGGGGATCCAATTAAAATAATGAATCCACGGGTAAATTTTAATGGAGATTCATATGAATTAAGTATTAATAGTGGTTCTAATTTATTAGAACCTAGTGAAAATGAATTAAAATCATTACCTTCAATCGAAGAGATTCATGAATCAATATATGTAGAAAAAACTTTAGACGAAATTGAAGAGGATGATACTAATATAAGAATATCTGGCCATTTATCTAATCTTAATGCTAGTAATGTTTTACTTTCAAAATGTCCAAATTGTAATAACAGATTAGAAAAAGATGAAGAGGGATATTACTGTAATTATTGTGGTGAAGTAATAAACGAACCTAAATATACATTAATGCTACCTGCTCGTATTTCAGATAATACTAGTGAAATTCAAATAACGTTTTTCGGTTCTTTAGTTGAAAAATTACTTAATATGAAAGAAAGTGAAATAATAAATCTAATATCAGAAAGTGGCGATGTAGGTCCTTTAGAAGGTAAAATTGAAAATTTAGAAGGTGAATTTATTGAAGTAATTGCAGATGTAAACTATAACGATTTCGATGAATCACTTAGACTTAGACCTAAAGAAATTCTTTAAAATCATACTTAATTTAATTATAAAATAATTTTAAAAAAAATAAAAAATATGTGAGGGATTATATGGTAGAATTAGAAGATTTACCTAATGTAGGTGAAAAAACTGCTGAGAAATTAAGAGATGCTGGATTTGCAGATATGATGAGGTTAGCAACTGCTACTGCAAAAGAATTATCTGTTAAAGCTGAAATTGGTGAAGGTGTTGCAGAGAAAGTAATTGAAGCAGCACGTAAAGCTGAAAAAATTGATTTTGAAACAGCGTTTGATGTGGCAGAAAGACGAAAAGAAATTGGTAGAATAACTGTTGGAAGTACAGCTTTTGACGAATTAATTGGTGGTGGAATTGAAACTCAAGCTATCACTGAAGTATTTGGAGAATTCGGTTCAGGTAAAAGTCAAATTTCACATGAACTTGCAGTAACAGTCCAATTACCTCTTGAACAAGGGGGTTTGGACGCTGAATGTGTGTACATAGATACAGAAAACACATTTAGACCTGAACGTATACAACAAATTTCTGATAGATTTGGACTAGATCATGAGGAAGTTTTACAAAAAATCCATATTGCAAGAGCATTTAACTCTTCTCATCAATTATTAATGGCAGAAAAGATTAATGAACTTATTCAAAGTGGTTGTAATGTTAAACTTGTTATAGTAGATTCATTAATGGCACACTTTAGAGCAGAATATGTTGGAAGAGAAGCACTTGCTGTAAGACAACAAAAACTTAATCAACATTTACATGTACTTCAACAAATAGCAAATACATATAATGTAGCGATATTTATTACTAATCAAGTACAAGCAAGACCAGATGCTTTCTTTGGAAGTCCAACTAAAGCTACTGGTGGACATGTTTTAGGACATGCATCAACTTATAGAATATGGCTTAAAAAAGGTTTAGCAGGTAAAAGAATTGCTAGGCTTGTAGACAGTCCTCATTTACCTGAAGGTGAATGTGTCTATAAAATCACCAATGAAGGTGTTATTGACTAATTATTTTAAATTTTTAAATTTGTTTTTAAATTTAATCACTAATGTAAATTATATATAAAATAAAATGTATATTTTTTATTAAGTGATTAAATGAATCTCCTTTTTACATTTATTGTAGTATTAATTATTATTTTTATTGGATATTTTGCTAAAAGAATCAATCTTCTAAAATTAGATGATGTAGAAATTTTAAATAAAATAGTTATTTATATAGCAATGCCAGCACTTGTTTTTTATTCGTTATATAATGCTGATTTATCACTTATTCCAAAAATAGGAATGTTACCATTTATTAATATTAGTATAGCTTTAATTTGTGCATTAATTGTTTATTTAATACTTAGTTATCTAAAAATTGATAGTAAGAAAAAATGGAGTATTGTACTAGTATCATCAATGGCTAATACAGGATTCTTTGGATTTCCAATTATTTTAGGAATATATGGAAACAATGGACTTATAAGAGCTATATTTTATGATATTGGAACAACTGTAATCTTTATAATTTTCAATATAATCTTAATTTTAAAATATAATGGAGAATTTAAAGTACTTATTAAAAAGATCTTAACTTTCCCCATATTATGGGCAGTAATTTTTGGTTTTTGTCTAAATTATTTAAATATATCTCTAGGTTACATATGCTTAACAAGTCTTGAATATCTGAAAAATTTAACTATACCCCTTATTATGTTATCACTTGGTTTATCAATAGACTTTAAAGGATTTAAAGAAAATATAAATGTTGTTTTATTTACATCATTTATAAAATTAATATTAGCACCTTTAATCTTATTATTAATAGTTAATATAATAAATTTAGGAACTTTAGAAGAAACTATTGCTATTTGTGAAGCTGCAATGCCCCCTGCAATGTTAGCATTAGTTATAGCTTTAAATTATGGTTTAGATACTGATATCGCTTCTGATTGTATTTTTATTGATATGATGATAAGTCTGATAACTTTACCCATAATAATGTCAATTATTTAAATTATATTAAAATATTATATTTTGAATAAATTTACAATATATTATTTTATTATAAATTATACAATTAAATAAAATCTTTTAAATAGATATAAATGATTCAAAAAGAATAATAGAATATAATAATGAATAAAAATTATTAAAATTAAATTAAAAAAATATATAATGAAAATAATAAATTTTAAGGATTAATCCGCTCTAATCTAAATTATAATATATAAACCTTACTTAATATTTTTAATAGAAAGGTTTATTAATATTAATCATTAACATAAATTTATCTAAGGTTTTATTTTATAAAAAATTAGATAATGTCACATACTTGTACAAGGTGATTTAATGGCAGAAGAAAAAAATAATGAAAACGAAGAATTAAGGATAGGAGTTTACGTCTGTCACTGTGGTGTAAACATCGCTGGTGTTGTAGATGTAGAGGCTGTTGCTGAATACGCTGGTACCTTACCAAATGTAGTTCTTTCAACTGACTACAAATATATGTGTTCAGATCCAGGTCAAAATCTTATTCAAGAAGATATTAAAAAACATAACCTTAATAGGATCGTAGTAGCTGCATGTTCTCCAAGGCTTCACGAGCCTACATTCAGAAGATGTGTAGAAGAAGCTGGATTAAACAGATACTTGTTTGAATTTGCTAACTTAAGAGAACATGATTCATGGGTACACATGGGTGAACCTGAACCTGCTACTGAAAAAGCAAAAGATTTAACTCGTATGGCTGTTGCTAAAGCAAGATTACTCGAACCTTTAAACCCATCTATTGTAGATGTAAATAACGAAGCTCTTGTTATTGGTGGTGGAGTAACTGGTATTCAAACTGCTTTAGATTTAGCTGATATGGGATTCCATACCTATATGGTTGAAAGAAACCCAACTATCGGAGGAAGAATGGGTCAATTAGATAAAACATTCCCTACTCTCGATTGTTCAATGTGTATTTTAGCACCAAAAATGGTAGATTGTGGTAAACACGAAAATATTGAGTTAATTACTTATGCTGAAGTAACTGAAGTAGATGGATACATTGGTAACTTTAAAGTTACAGTTAACAAAAAAGCTAGATACGTTGTCGAAGATGATTGTACTGGTTGTGGAGCATGTACTGAAGTTTGTCCTATTGAAATACCTAACTACTTTGATGAAGGTATTGGTATGACTAAAGCAGCATATATTCCTTTCCCACAAGCAGTTCCTTTAGTTGCAACTATTGATAAAGATTACTGTATTGAATGTAAACTTTGTGATGCAGCTTGTGAACGTGGATGTATTGACCATGATATGCAAGATGAAGAAATAGAACTTGAAGTAGGTACTATTGTTGCTGCTACTGGTTACGATCCATATGATCCATCAGGTAAATATGAATATGGATATGGTAGATACTCTAACGTAATTACTGCAATGGAAATTGAAAGGATGATTAACGCATCAGGTCCTACTACTGGACACGTTATCAAACCTTCAGATGGTAAAACTCCTAAACGTGTAGCATTCATCCACTGTGTTGGTTCAAGAGATGAACAAATTGGTAAACCATACTGTTCAAGAGTATGTTGTATGTATTCCATGAAAAACGCTCAATTATGTATTGACCACGAACCTGATACAGATGTTACTTGTTATTACATGGATATTCGTGCATTCGGTAAAGGATTCGAAGAATTCTACAAAACTTCTCAAGAAAAATACGGTATTGAGTTCTTAAGAGGTAGACCTGCTCAAATTATCGAAAATGATGATTTAACTTTAACTGTTAGAGCTGAAGACACTTTACTTGGAAAAGTAACTGAATATACTTATGATTTAGTTGTTTTATCCGTTGGTTTAACTGCTCCTGAAGGATCTAACGAATTAAGACAAACATTAGGATTATCTAAATCTTCAGATGGATTCTATATGGAAGCTCACCCTAAATTAAGACCTGTTGATACTTTAACTGATGGTGTATATATTGCTGGTGTAGCTCAAGGTCCTAAAGATATTCCTGATTCCGTAGCTCAAGGTTCTGCTGCAGCATCTCGTGCTGCAATTCCAATGGCTCAAGGTACAGTAGCTATTGAACCTATTATTGCAAGTTCCGATGATTCTATTTGTGGTGCTTGTGAAGTTTGTGTAGAACTTTGTCCATATACTGCTATTAGTATTGTTGAAGTTGATGGATCTAAACATGCTGCAATTAATGCTGCATTATGTAAAGGATGTGGTACCTGTGTAGGTGCATGTCCATCAGGTGCTATGGATCAATTCCACTTCAAAACAGATCAAATTATGGCACAAATCGATGCTGCACTTGAAGATATTTAAGTATAGATTGGATTTTTCCAATCTTTTACTTTATTTTTTTTTAAATAATTTAAAATTTTATTAATTAATATCTAATATGAAATAAACTTATTTTTAATAAATTTTCTAGGTTTTTACTAATTTTTTAAAACATTTTACTATTTTTTAACATAATATTAATATAAGTTAAAATAAATATAATATAATATTTAATATAGTAATAATATGGTATTATTTTAATTTAAATCATATTTTTAACTTAATTTTAATATAATAAATTCACTATATATTTTATTGTTATTTAAAAGTTTTAGGAGCATATTAATGTCAAATCAAAAATATATAACTCAATTTCAGACTTCTATGAAAAATCATAATGATTGGATGAAAAATAGTATAAATCTTATTGCAAGTGAAAATATAACCAGTCAAGATGTACATACAGCAATGGTTTCAGATTTAGCTCATAGATATGGTGAAGGTAAATCACATGAAAGATTATATGAAGGATGTAAGTATATTGATGAAATAGAAGATTTAACTATGGAATTAAATAAAAAATTATTTAATGCTAAATATGTTGATGTTAGAACCATATCTGGTGTAACTGCTAATTTAGCTGCATTTTTTGGATTTACAAATTATGGAGATAAATTAATGGCATTAGAAGTACCGTTCGGGGGACATATTTCACATGCTGGTGTAAGTGCTGCAGGTATTCATGGTTTAAACACTATTTCTCATCCATTTAATCCAGATATAATGAATATTGATATTGATAAAATGCAAAAAAAGATTATAGAGGAAAAACCAAAAGCTGTTCTTTTTGGTGGAAGTTTATTTTTATTCCCTCACCCTATTCAAGAAGCTCGTGAAGCAGCTGATGAAGTTGGAGCTAAAATATTTTATGACGGAGCTCATGTTTTAGGTCTTATTGCTGGTGGCCAATTCCAAGATCCTTTAAAAGAAGGTGCAGATTTATTGATGGGAAGTACACATAAATCTTATCCTGGTACACAAGGTGGAATGATTATATATGATAATGAGGAATATAGAGACATAATTGATGATGCTGTTTTCCCTGGAGTAGTGAGTAATTATCATTTTCACCATATAGCTGGATTAGGTATTGCTGCAGCGGAAATGTTAGAATTTGGTGAAGATTATGCAAAACAAATTATCAAAAATGCTCAGGCATTAGCTCAAAGTTTATATGAGTTAGGTTTCAATGTATTATGTGAAGATTTAGGATTTACTGAGTCACATCAAGTAGTTATGGATGTTTCAGATATTAAAAGTGCAAGTGTGCTTTCAAAACAATTAGAAAGTAACAATATTATATTAAACAAAAATCTTCTTCCATGGGATGATGTAAATAATAGTGATAATCCATCTGGTATTAGAATTGGTACATCAGAAATTACAAGAAGAGGAATGAAAGAAAAAGAAATGTCTGAAGTAGCTGAATTTATTAAAAAAGTTGCTATGGATGATAAAGATGTTACTTCTGAAGTAAGTGAATATATGTCAGATTATACTACAGTTCATTATGCATTTAATGAATCTGATGCTTATAATTATATTCAATTCTAAATCTTTTATTTATATTGTGATTCTATTTTTATTTTTTAAAAATCATTTAATATTTTTTTAGGAGATAATATGCGAATAGTTTTTGCCTTTACCGGAGCAGGACACTTACTTAAAGAAAGTGTAGAGATATATGAAAAACTTGCTAAAGACCATGAAGTTACTGTTTTATTATCTAATGCTAGTTATGAAGTATTAAAAATGTACGGTCTTTATGAAAGGGTAGAAAAGCATACAGGTGCTAGATATTGTGAATTAGAAACAGATTCTAATCAAAAATATAGTTTTCCAATAACCGGTAGATTGTCTCTTGGAAATTATGATTTGTTAATTGTATCTCCTACAACAGCAAATACAGTTGCAAAAATTGTATATGGAATATCAGATACTCTTGTAACAAATGCAGTTGCTCAAGCAGGAAAAGGTAGAGTACCTACATTAATTGTTCCGGTTGATATAAATCCTGGAGATGTTGATACGGTTTTACCATCTAAATTAGATCTTTTAAAATGTGAAAAATGTGAATCATGTACATCAGCAGAAGTTTGCCCTGAAAATGCAATTATTCCGCATAAGGAAATATCACTGTTAAACTGTGTAGGTTGCAAATTATGTAAAGATTCATGTCCTTATGATGCAATTTCAGTTGGTCAAATAATCCAATTACATATGAGAGACATTGATATTGAAAATACTAATAAACTAAAAGAAATGGAATTAATCACTGTTTTAGAACATCCAAATAAAATAGTTCCTTATATTAAAGATAATATTCTTTAATTTATTATAAATTCAATGACAAAATTTTAAATTAATTTTTTATTTAATTAA
>OMVX01000033.1 GCA_900314605.1 uncultured Methanobrevibacter sp.
ATATATTTTATGAAAATTTTTTGCAAAAAAACAAAAGATCAAAAATTTCAATCAAAAAAATCCAACAACAAAATTACCAACTAACAAATTGACAAATACGATATTAATGAATATTTCAAATAATTTAAAATGAATACAACCAGTGAAGAAGAATTAAATTTGCCATTAGAAAAAACATGAATTTTTAAAGAAAAATCTGCGAATTTTCGGGAATGTATTGGCGAAGCTGTTCCACCAATAATAATGCAAAAAATAGCAAAAAATATTAAAGATGTTTTAAATGGAAAAAAACTTCAAAAAAGTAGTGGGCAAACAAGATTAATCTTATAGAATTATCATTAATAAATAATTTATATAATAAACTCATAAAATATATAACAATTGAACTTTAATTTCGGAGTAAATTATTCATGTCTAATTCAGATAATATCTTCAATAATTCTTTACAAGAGAAAGATGCTAAAGATAAATTTAATAAAAATCCAGAAGATAAAGATAAAGATATTTCTAATTTTATAAATCAGGAAAATAAAGAAGAATTATCTAATATAGATAATGGTATACAAAACAATCTAAATTCCCATGATTCTCAATATCGAACTATTAATATAAACTTACCTATTACAGATGATGAATTAATTCTTTTACAGACAGATTCTAAAATAAAAGATAAATTAATCAAAATATTTGATGAACTTAATGAAGAATGTAATGATGAATTTGAATTAAATATTCATAAATCTCAAGTACTTGCAAATAGTGAATTGTATTTTGAAGCTGTTTGCTATTTGAATAATGCATTACTCTTAAAAAAAGACAATGAAGCACTATTTAAAAAAGCCAAGTATACATACGAATTAGGATTAAAGGAGGAAGCTCTTAATTTAACAGTTGATATTTTAGATAAGTCACCAGAATCATATGAAGCATTAAAATTTTTAACTATATTACTTGCTTCTCTTAAAAGATATGATGATGCAGATATTATATTTAATAAGGCAAGAACAATAAACCCAGATGATATGGCTCTTTATCAGGAATATGCAGATGAAACTGCATCAACAGGGAATTTTGATAAAGCTTTAGAAATAAATAATATGGCTTTAAATTTATTTTCTAATGATTTAGACTTATTATATGATCGACGTTACTATTTAATCACTAATAATGCACCATCAGATTTAATTGATAAGATTAATAATGAAATACAAACAAAAGAAAAAGAAAATCTTGATGAAATAAATCCTAATGACCAGACAGATAATTACATAAATGAAGAAAACTCTTCTTTAAAGGACGAGACTCATAATGATGATTTTAATTCAGATAAAAATAATAAATCTCCTACTAAAAAAAGCTACAAAACTCATCCTCAAAAATATGAAAGTTTAGATAATGAAAATTCAGATGAAAATGATATATATGATTTAGCCTCTGAGGATAGGCATTTTGATGATGAGGAAAATATTATAGATCTTGAATATGATGATAAAGAAGAAAAAGACACAGACATTCTAAACGATAACAAAAATTCTAAAGAAATGACTTTAGATAAATGGTTATCATAAGTTTTTTTAGATTTTTTTTAAAAAGGAATATTATTAAATATTACTAATTTAATAATAAAAATAAATATTAAACAAAATCTTTTTTTTTAATTAATTCAATGATTAATTATTATATTAATGATTATTATTTGAGGAATAATTATGTCAGATTTAGATAAAGACTTTGATGAAGCTTATAAATACTATGAAGAACATGAATACGATAAATCATTAGAAATATTTGAAAAACTATATGAAGAAAATTATCAAATAGAAGAGATAATTCCACCAATGGTAGATTTATATCTTGCAAAAGAAGATTATGATAATGGATTAAAATATATTAATATTATTCTAAATTTACAGGAAGATAACTTAGAAGCATTATCTATTAAATCATATATTCTAACATATATGGATAGACTAGATGAAGCATTAGATATTGCAGAAGAAATTATTGATAAGGATCCTAATGTTGAGGAAGGTTATCTTCTTAAAATATCAATATTACATCTACAATCAAAAGAAGATGATATAAAAGAATTTGTTGAGGGATTGAAAGAAAACAGTCCAATAGTTTTAGAAGGAATTGAAAAATTAACAGGATTATCTCCAGAAGATTTAATAACAGGTATCTCTCCAGAATTTGATGAGAATAATAATATTTTTGAAGAGGAACCATTAACCAATCACATGGAAGGAGAATGTAATAATCCACATCACCATCATCATGATGATGAATGCTGCGGCCACCACCACACACAAAATGAAGAGATAAACCCAGAACAGATGGAAGAAATTCTAGAAGGAATATATACTCAAATAGATGAAAATATTGATGATGATGTAGAAAAATACCTACATAAAGCAAATGCAGCAGCACAATTTCAAAAAACAGATGAAGCAATAGACCTTCTTGATAAAGCATTAGAAATAGATAATGAAAACCTTGATGGACTATTATTAAAAGCAGGTATTTTATTTAATTCAATGAAATTTGAAGAGTCCCTTGATACAATAAAGCATGTAATTGATCTTTATCCAGAAAACACAGATGCAATAACTTTTAAAGGTTTTGTACATATTAGTTTAGGAGACTTTGAAAAAGCTGAAGAATCATTTAAAAAAGCATTAGATATTGATGATAATGACCTTGAAGTCTATAGGCAATATTCATTTGCTGTTGCATCTAGAGGAGATTTAAACAGGGCACTTGGTATAAATCAAAAAGCACTTAAAAAATTCGAGGATTCATCAGATTTATGGTATGATAAATATTATTTCCTAAATCAACTTGGATCAAGCTCAAAAGCAGAAGAAGCATTAAACAAAGCACTTGAAATTAACCCAGAACAAAAACATTATGAAGGGTCTTATGTAAATGAAGAATTAAATGACAATTCAAATGATTCAAAAAATAATATCCCAGATGAAAAAACACTAGACAATTATACAGATAATGAGCAACATTCAAATGATTTTCAATTGTCTGGTGAAGAAGAAAGATTATTTAAATTATTATCAGAAAAAGGATATGATTCTGCAAGCTCTACAGAACTAGTATTAAGTTCCTATCAAGAAGTTATGGCGGAAAATCCTGATGAAGAAAATCAAGATGAACTATTTAAAAAAGTTGTTGATCTTATAGAAGAGAAAATTAAAAAAGAAGAAATATAGTTAACAATTTATTTAAAATAGTCATTTATTATATTTTAAAATAATAAATGACTTTTTTTTATAAATTGATAATATTATAGATATATAACTATTTTTCATCTATAATAAAATGGTCATATGCTTTTTTTCCAGCTTTCTTAGCTAGAGGCAAACCAACATGTTTTATAGCCTTTTTAGCTATATAAAATTTTACATTTTTTTTTACACCTAATTTTATAAGTGTTCCAATCATAATAATCACCTAATTTAAATATTAAATACTTTTTTACCATTATTAGAAGTAATCTCATCAATCTCTTTTAGATTAATCTCTTTTAACTCAGCTATTTTACGAGCTCCTCTCATAACAAATGCAGGTTCATTTCTCTCTTCACGACTTAATGCTAGATAGGGACTATCTGTCTCTGTAAGGATATGTTCAAGAGGTATATTTTTTACAAGTTCTTGATGTTGTTTAGAGTAACAAACCATTGTTGAAAAACTCATATAATAATTATCATATTCCATTATTTTACGAGCAGTTTTTAAACTTCCACTATAACAGTGGAATATTACATATGGTATATTATCATATTCTTTTATAATATTTAATACCTTCTTCTCACAATCTCTTCCATGTATTAATAATGTTTTTTTATATTCATTAGCTATTTCAACAAATGATGTGAAGATTTCCTGTTGTTTATCACGTAAGCTTTTATCGGTTATATAATAATAATCCATTCCTACTTCACCAATTGCCACAAATTCATCTAACTTGTTAATTAAAAAATTTTGTGCCTGTTTAATCTCTTCAGATGTTTTTGTATGTGATGCTACAGGATGAAATCCAAAACTTGGGTATATGAAATCAGGATTTTTTTTACTTATATCAAGAACAGATTGATTTGACTCATAACTTGTTCCTGAATCCACTACTGCTTCAAGAACTTCTCGTGCTCTATTTATAACATCTTCTCTGTCATGGTCAAATTCTTCAAAGTCTATATGGCAATGAGTATCTATCATAGAATCACAATCCTAATGATTTTATTAATTATGATAATAAAAATATTTGAAATAATTTAGAATTTTAGAATTAATCTTTAAAATCATTATCAATCCACTTATTAAATTCAGGTATAAGTGATTCTCCAGTATATATTTCTCCATATGCCGGATGATGTTTCATTTCAAATGTTTCTTTTGCCTGATTATTAATTTTCGCTAAATTATCATAAAATTCCTTAGACATTACAATTTCTTTATATTCATCCTTATTAGCTACTGATGAAAAATTACAAGCATCAATTACAGCATCACCAATCCATATTTTATCATCAATATCTATTTCTCCTCTTGCTGTATTAACAAGTAGAACTTCACTATAACCTAATCCAATACCTGCTTTAAAGCTTGGTAAATCATGTTCTTTTAAAAGTATATTTAACATTTTAATATAAGTATTACAAATACTAGCCTTTTCATACAAATCTTTTAGGTCTTCAGGATTAGGTGCTGTATAAATTGCACATGCACAATCTCCAACAATTCTGCTTAATCTTAAATTGTCACTTGCTCTTATTATCGCAATTAATTCTGAAATAAATGCTTTACTTAATTTAGATATTTTTTTATCATCTGTAGTTTTAAATAGATTTGAAGAATCCCTAATATCAATAAAAATACTTGATACCCATGTATAATATCCTTTATCAAATTCTATTTTCATTGATTCAGGTAAATATTTTTGATGTTTAATTTCTAATTCACTATTTAAAATTTCTTCTACTCTTTTTTTAGATTCTTTATAGTCGTACATTAAAACACCACATTTCACTTCAATTTTTGAATAAATCATTAATCTAGTTAAATCATTTAATATTAAATATAATATATATTAATAGTCATTCCTTTAACAATTGATAATATTTTTAAATTATTATCCTAAATGCTCTATTATTTAGAGTTAAAAATAAGTGTTTTTATATTTGATTTAAAATAAATAATAGTTATGTACCAAAACGCCTATCCCTTGCTTGATAATCACGTATGGCTCTTAAAAAATCAGTTTTTCTAAATTCTGGCCATAACGTATCACAGAAATATAATTCAGAGTATGATGATTGCCAGAGTAGGAATCCGCTCAATCTTTCCTCACCACTGGTACGAATAATTAAATTAGGATCTTCTAATCCTGCAGTATATAGATTTTTACTAATCAAATCTTCATTTACTGCATCAATACTGAATTCTCCATTTTCGATTTTCTTGTAAATATTTTTTACAGCATCTATAATTTCTAATCGTCCATCATATCCGATTGCAAGGTTGAATACACGTTTAGTATAATTTTTTGTTGCTTCTTCAGCTTCTTTTATAGCTTCTTTAACTTCATCAGGTAAAAGTTCAGTTCTGCCTACCACATTAACTTTAACTTCATTATTATGGATTTTCTTATGTGTAACTAACCTTTTAAAGTTTTTTACAAATAATTTCATTAAATTATCAACTTCATCTGATGTTCTATTAAAGTTTTCAATAGAAAATGCATAAACAGTTACAATTTCAATACCTAAATCTATAACCCAGTCTAATACTTTCTCTAAGGTATCAACACCCATCTCATGGCCTTTAACAACATCTATATTCCCTTGTATTTTACTATATCTACGATTTCCATCCATAATTATTGCAATATGTTTGGGCATTTTTTCAGGGTCTAAATGTCTCATCATGTACCATTCATATAAGCTATAGATAAATTTTCCTACCATTTTAAAACCTTTTTTTAGTTTAATAAAAAGTATTTATTTTTTTATCAATTATTATCTTAACAATTATTATTTATTAATTATATATTATTATCTTATTATATATTTTGCCTAATTTTATATAATGTTAATTTTTTTTCTATCATAATATTACATATACTATACTTTTTATTAATTTTAATTAATTTAATTATTTTTAATTAGAATGTTTTTATTTTAATTTTTTTTTATTTTATTTTATTTATTATTTTTTCTAGCGATTTTTAGTATTTTATTGATAATTTTTTTTATTGTTATTATAGTTCTATTGGATTTTTTTTACTTTAATTTTAATAATTAAATAAATAATTTTATTTATTGAAAAATAATATTTTATTATATGTTTAAGATTGTTGCAGGATTAGGTGAAAATACTAATATTAAAGAGGCAGCTTTGGCTATAAAAGACTTTGAAGTAGAACTTGTTAATTGCGATGATGCCCTTATTAAAGCTATTAACAATCCTAATGTAGATGGGGTCATACGTGGTTCTTTATCTGCATCAAATCTCATTAAAAGTTTAAAAAAAGCCAATCCAAATAGGCCTATTAATCGTGGAACTTATATACATTCTGATGATTATGATTTTTTAATATTACCTGTAGGTATAGATGAAGGACAAAGTATATCTGATAAAAGGATTCTTATAAAACAGGCTTTTGAGTTTATTTTAAAATTAGGAAAAATTCCAAAAATTGCAATATTGTCATCTGGACGTTGTAATGATTATAATAGAAATCCTAATGTTGATTTATCTTTAAAAGAAAGTGAAGATTTAGAAAAAATCATAAATGAAGACTTATCCTCCGATGTAAAATTTAATGAAATAGATTATACTGTTAAAAACTATTATATTCTTATTGAACAGGCAATAAATGATAAAAATAATATTATTATAGCTCCAGATGGTATTATTGGAAATTATATTTTTAGAATTTTGGTTTTATTATGTAAATGGCCTAGTTATGGGGCTGTTACTTTAGGAATTGATGAAATATATATTGATAC
This sequence comes from uncultured Methanobrevibacter sp., assembly GCA_900314605.1. Lineage (GTDB taxonomy): Archaea > Methanobacteriota > Methanobacteria > Methanobacteriales > Methanobacteriaceae > Methanarmilla. The sequence continues at coordinate 7,025 of OMVX01000033.1, forward strand.
TAGTAGAAATCAAAGTAAAGAAGGATATATTAGAAGTTTAAATTTAGCATACAACTTGGCAAAAATGAAAAAAAATCGAAAATTATAAATTATTTATCTTAATCCCTTATTTATTCATTATTTATAAATTAATTCATTTTTAACAGTTATAACTTATTTTTTATCTAAAAAATTTTTAATAATATAAATAATATATTAGATTCTATGTTATATGATATTGCAATTATTGGTGGTGGAGCTAGTGGAATGATGGCATCAATTAGTGCTAGCTTAGCTAATGATTTAAAAGTTGTCATTTTAGAGAAAAATGATTCACTTGGCTGTAAATTATTAATTACAGGTCAAGGCCGTTGTAATATCACTAACTCTAATTCTATTAAAGAAACCCTTAAAAAATACAGTAAAGACGAAGCTAAATTCTTAAAACATTCCTTTTATAATTTAAACAATGAAGAATTGTTAGATATATTTAGAACAAAAGGGCTTGAATTTAAAGAGGAGGAAAATCGTAGAGTTTTTCCCGTTACTGATAAAGCTCAATCTGTTTTAGATATACTTAAATCTTATCTAAAAGATAATAAAGTAGATATATTATATAATTTCAATGTTTGTGCTGTAAAACTTAATGATGATAATTTTTTTATAATTAAATCAGAAAATAATAGTTTTATCACCTCCCGAAAACTTATTGTCGCTACGGGGGGTGCAACTTATCCTCTTACAGGTTCAACTGGTGATGGTTGTCAAATTGCTCAAAAATTAAATCATAATATTATTACCTTAAAGCCAGGAACCTTCTCTTTTATCATTGATGATAATGATTTAATATCTCATCAGGGATTAAGCTTTAGTGATGTAAAACTTTCATTTAAAAATACTAAAAATCAGAAATTTGAAAGTATTGGGGATGTTCTTATAAGTCATAATGGTCTTACAGGTCCAGCAGTACTAAATCTTAGTAATGATTTAATAAAAGACCAGGATTATGATTTACTTAATAATCGTTCTAACTTTAAAAAAGTGGATATGACTATTGATTTTCTTCCAGATATTAAAAGGGAAACTATTAATGAAGAATTTATAAGAAATTCAACAAGTAAAAAAGAGTTACATAATTATTTAAAGAAATATTTACCTAATAATTTTATTAAATACTTTTTAGATAAAATAAGTATTGATTCTAATATTACATTAGCTAATTTAAAAAAGAAAGATAGAAATAAGATTGTTGAAAATATAAAAAGCTTCCCTTTAACTATTAATGGTATTATGGATAAAAATGCATTTCTAACAGTAGGTGGAGTAGACTTAGATGATATTGATTCTAAAACATTAGAATCAAGAATTGTTGATGGTCTTTATTTTTCAGGTGAAACATTAAATCTATGTGGACCTACTGGTGGCTATAATTTAATGATTGCATTTACAACAGGATACCTTGCAGGTCAATCAGCTAGTTTAAGTTTAAATAAATTATAAACAAAAAAACTTTTTTATTTTAACTATTATGTTTATTTTATTTTATTTTATTTTATTTTATTTTATTTTATTTTTGTCTTAAAATGGCACTTTCAAAAACTTGAGTGATAAAATTTATTTCAATTTTTTTCACCTTAGAAAAATTTGGTTAAACAAGACCAAACATACACATAGAACTTTAATTTTAAAAATAAATAATAAATCAGCGGAAAATTTTTGAGTTGTGCAACTTGTAAAAATTAAAATCACTTAAGTTTTTGAAAGTGCCCTTAAAATTATTTTTTTATAATTTTAAAAATTAATTAATTATAAAAACATTTAGGATTATATTTATAATTAAAATATGTGAATAATTTTTTTTTTATTATTTCTTTCAAATAATTATTTAAAATGATGTGGTAAAATGTTTATGGGAGCTTCAACTAAAGAAGGTATGGATATTGCTACTAAAAGTAGAGATATTATACGTTCTCTTATTGGAGAGGATATTAAGGATTTAAATCCTGCAGAAAAAGATATTGTAGAAAGAATTGTACATTCTACAGCAGATCCTGAATATGGAAAACTTGTCTCTATAAGCCCTGATTTTGTAGATGTAAGTCTAAAATCACTTGAAAATCATGAAGATATTTTAACAGATATAAATATGGTTAAAGTTGGTATAACTCAGTATGATGGAAATGTGTATTCTTATATTAAAGATGAAAAAGTAAAGGAATATGCAAAGGATAAAGACATTACTAGAGCGGCTGCTGCAATAGAGTATGCTGCACTTGAAGGTTTTGAAGGAATGATTGTCATTGGAAATGCACCTACATCACTTTTTAAATCAATTGAACTTGTTCAATCAGGAGATTTAAATGCCAAATCAATTGTTGGTGTTCCAGTAGGTTTTGTTAAAGCTGCTGATTCAAAAGATGCACTTGCAAATACTACAATTCCACATGTAATCACTTGTGGGCCAAAAGGAGGAACACCTGTTGCGGTTGCATGTGTTAATAGTTTAATTTCAACTTTAAAAAATGAATTTTATTAATTTTTTTAGAAAAGAATTATTAATAGAGTTTATATGTTCATTTTTTTTTAGTTTAATAACAATCTCACTTTTTTTTTAAATTGGATTATGATTTAAAAAACTATTTAATGTTTTATAAGCTTTTCACTATTTTTTTGTTTTATTTATTTTATAACTTTTTTATCTAAGTCTAACAAATGTCTATAATTTATTTAATAATTAATTATAAAGGTTTTTTTTTTAAAATCAAGAAAAAAAGTATATTAAAAAAAATCTAATTTGAAGACATAAAAATTCAATTAGAAAATTCAAGGACAATATTTTTATCAAATTTTAAAAATCAGAAGAAATTTAATATTTGATTATTAAGTTAGGAATATTTGATTTTTAATTAATTATTTAGTTAAATATTATACGAAACTTTATAATAAGAGTTAATACATAATATGCATTATCATAATTTGGTGAGGTGTTGTAATGAAAGTATGTCCTCAGTGTGGAAAATCTGTTGATGAAACTGATAAGCGTTGTAGTCATTGTGGTCATAAATTAGAAAAAAATAAGAATTTAAAATATATTATAGGTATACTAGTAGTTGTAGTTCTAGTAGTTATTGTTGGAGCTTTTGTAGGAGGGGTTTTCAATAATGGTGAAAATACTAATACAGCAGACCATTCTGCTTCTCAAGTTTCAACTCCTGTAAATAATTCAACAAATTCTATTAATAATTCTTCCCAATCTAGTTCTGATAATAATGGAAGTTCAGCAACTGAAACTGTATTTTGGGCTAGTTCTCAATCAGATATATTCCATAAACCTTCTTGTGAATGGGCTCAAAAAATTAGCGATAATCATAAAATTGTTTATCACTCCCGTGAAGAAGCTATTTCAGATGGTAAACGACCATGTAATGTTTGTAATCCCTAATTTTCTCCAGTAATTTGATTCAATAATTATGATATCAGTTAGTGGTTTATAAGACTAGTTAGTACTAATATTAAACTTAAATTTTTATTTGTTTGTAATAATCAATATGATTTTTACATTTTTTTTTTTTTTTAATTGTATCCTAGAATAATTAACATCTATCTTATTATTAATATTAATTTTTCATTATTAGAAAATTGTGTATAAATATTTATATTAAAAATTTATAATATTATTAAAGTTTCATAAATATAAACTAAGATTTTTGTGATAAAATGATGTCATCAAGAGAAATGTTTATTATAGCTAAAGATTATATGCCTGGAGGAGTAGACTCTCCTGTAAGAGCATATGAACCATATCCTTTCTTTGTTGAGAAAGGTTATGGATGTAAAATTTATGATGTAGATGGAAATGAATATATTGACCATTGTCTTGCTTATGGTCCATTAGTCTTAGGTCATGCTAATGAAAAAATTACCCATAAAATATCACACCAATTAAAACTTGGTACTGCTTATGGTGCTCCAACTGAAGCAGAGGTAAAACTTGCAAAAGAGGTAGTAAGTAGAGTTCCATGTGCTGAAATGGTCAGATTCTGTAATTCTGGAACAGAGGCTACAATGAGTGCTATTAGACTTGCAAGAGGTTTCACTGGTAAAAATAAAATTATTAAATTTGAAGGAACTTATCATGGTGCACATGATTATGTACTTGTAAAATCAGGTTCTGCAGGTGCATGTTTGCCTGATTCATTAGGTATTCCAGAAGAAACAACTAAAAATACTTTATCATGTCCATTTAATGATGAGGATGCATTAACTAAACTTATTTCTGATAATGATGATATTGCAGCTGTAATAATTGAACCTGTAATGGGTAATATTGGTTGTGTTGTTCCAGATGAAGGTTTTTTAGAGTTTGTACGTGAAATTACAGAATCAAAAGATATTATTTTAATTTTTGATGAGGTCATTACAGGTTTTAGACTTGCACGTGGTGGTGCACAAGAATACTTTGATATTAAACCAGATTTAGTTACTTTTGGTAAAATATTAGGTGGAGGGTTCCCTGTTGGTGCAGTGGCAGGTAGAAAAGATATAATGAAATTAATGGCTCCTGAGGGTAAAATTTATCAGGCAGGAACATTTAATGGAAATCCTATTACAATTAATGCAGGTTTAGTAACCTTAGAACAGTTAGACCATCAATTCTATAATCAGTTAAATAAAAGCGGTCAGTATATTAGGGATTCTATTAGGGATATTGTTGATGATTTAGATTTAAATATTCAAGCTGTTGGTATAGGTTCAATGTTCCAGATATACTTTACAGATAAAGAGGTTCACAACTATGCTGATTCACAGACTTGTGATACAAAAAGATTCTTAACCTATTTTAGGGAAATGCTTAATAATGAGATTTTTATCCCTCCTAGTCAATATGAATGTAATTTTGTATCTATTAAACATACTGAAGATGATTTAGATAAAACAGCTGATGCCATTGAAAATTCTTTAAGAGTTGCATTTGACATATCTCCTGAAGAAGATGATGATTAGTTTATATTCTTTTATATTTTATTTTCATCATTTTATTTTTAATTTTAAAATTTAACAATATAATATTAGGCTTACTATTAATTAATTTAAAGATTCTCTAATTCAATTAAAATTTTGTAAAAATTATAAATTTGTACCAAATTTATTTTGGGTAAGTTTTATAAATTAACTATTTTTTTTTTAAAATAAAAAAGTAAAATAATATAAAATCTTTGAATGACATTAATTTTTCTATAAAGTTTATTAATTAAAAATTTTATATTTAATTATATATGAATGAATTTTTAATATTTTATTATTAATTATTATCAGATAATTTATTTAAATATTCATTTTATTATTTTATTATTATTTTTTTTTTATTTTATGAGGTGAATTAAGTGGAATACTTATTAAGAGACTTAAGAAGAACTCATTATACTAGTAATGTAACTGAAGATGTAATTGATGAAGAAGTTACTGTAATGGGATGGGTTCATGAAATTCGTGATTTAGGTGGAATTATATTTCTACTTATAAGAGATATTGAAGGTAGAATACAGGTTACTGCACCTAGTAAAAAAATATCTGCAGAAATTTTAGAAGATATTAGAGCACTTAGAAAAGAGTCAGTTGTTGCAGTTAAGGGTACTGTCCAATCTTCTTCTAAAGCACCTAATGGTGTTGAAATATTACCATCAGAGATCACTGTTTTAAATATGGCTGACCAGCCATTACCAATGGATCCTACTGAAAAAGTTAAGGCAGAAATTGATACTAGATTAAATTCAAGATTCTTAGATTTAAGAAAAACTGGTGTTTCTGCGATTTTTAAAATTAGAAATCAAATGTTTAAATCTGTTCGCGAATATTTTGCAGATAATAATATTATTGAAATTAACACTCCTAAACTTGTAGCTTCAGCTACTGAAGGAGGTACTGAACTTTTCCCAATTACTTACTTTGAAAGGGAAGCTTTCCTTGGTCAATCTCCACAATTATATAAACAAATGATGATGTCTGCAGGTTTTGATAAGGTTTATGAAATAGGTCAAATTTTCAGAGCAGAAGAACATGATACTTTAAGACATTTAAATGAAGCTATTTCTATTGATATGGAAGCTTCATTTATGGATGATGTTGATGTTAAAAATATCTTAAATGACATGATGGTAAAACTTATCACTGATATTAATGATAAGTGTTCAGATGAATTAGATATTTTAGAATATAAACTTGAAGTTCCTCAAGGTAGATTCCCGGATATTGATTATGATGAGGCTGTAGATTTAATTAATGCTCGTGGGGTAGAAATGGAGTATGGTGAAGATTTATCTCGTGAAGCTGAAAAAGTTTTAGGAGATGAAATGGATGATTTCTATTTCTTAAGTGGTTGGCCTACTGAAATTAAACCTTTCTATGTAATGCCTTATGAAGATCAACCTCAAAAGTGTCATGCTTTTGATTTAATGTATAAGAACATTGAATTATCTTCAGGTGCTACCCGTATCCATCAGTATGACCTTTTAATAGAACAAATGACTAAAAAGGATTTATCTCCAGAATCATTTGATTCCTACTTAAAAGCATTTAAATATGGTATGCCTCCTCATGCTGGTTGGGGTCTTGGTGCTGATAGATTAAATATGGTTTTAACTGGTGTTGAAAATATTAGGGAAACTGTTTTATTCCCAAGGGATAGACACAGATTAACTCCTTAATCTTTTATTATTTTTTTTGTGATTAAATGAATATAATAAATTATAGTGAAGAACAGTTAGATGATATTATTAAAAGGTCTGAAGAGGACATTAATAATATTATTTCCACGGTTAATGATATTTTAATTGATATTAAAGAAAATAAAGATTATGCTATTTTATCTTATACTGAAAAGTTTGATGGTGTTAAATTGGATACTATGCTTGTATCTGATGAAGAAATCAATCAAGCTTATGATGAAATTGATGATTCATTAATTGAAGCTCTTAAAAGTGCTGCAGCTAATATTAAAAAATTTCATAAAGCTGAAATTCCTACAGAATGGGAAATGGAAGTAATGGACGGTATTAGAGCAGGCCAGATTATAAGACCTCTAGAAGCGGTTGGTTGTTATATTCCTGGTGGACGAGCAGCTTATCCATCTACTATTTTAATGACTGTTATACCTGCAAAAATTGCAGGTGTTAAAAAAATTGTTTGTTGTACACCTCCAGGTAAGGATAAAAAAATTGCCCCTGCAATTCTTGTTGCAAGTCATATTGCAGGAGCAGATGAAATATATAAGGTAGGTGGAGCACAGGCTATAGGGGCTATGGCTTATGGTTCGGAGTCTATTCCTAAAGTTGATAAAATAGTAGGTCCTGGAAATATTTTTGTTACAGGTGCAAAAAAACTTGTATATGGAGATGTAGATATTGAATTTCCAGCAGGACCATCAGAATTACTTATTCTAGCAGATGATTCTGCTAATCCTGAATTTGTTGCTAATGATTTTTTATCACAAGCAGAACATGACCCAAATGCTGCATGTATATTTGTAACAGATTCTGAAGATTTGGCAGTCAAGGTTAAGAAGGAAATTGAAAGTTTAACTTTAAAAGCTGTTAGAAAAGAAATCATAGAAGCTTCAATTTCTAAAAGAGGAAAAATAGTTTTAGTTAAAGATATGGTTGAGGGAATTTATTTAACAAATAAATACGCTCCAGAACATTTAATCATATCAACTAAAGATAATAACAAAGTCCTAAATAGAATTAATAACGCAGGTTCTATTTTTATAGGAAATTATTCTCCTGTTGCATGTGGTGATTATGGTTCTGGTACTAATCATGTACTTCCAACAGCTGGTGGTGCTAGAATGTATTCCGGTTTATCTACTGAAGATTTTATTAAAAAACCAACTGTTCAAGAACTTTCAAAAGAAGGTTTAAATACTCTTAAAAATACCATTATTCCAATTGCGGAATATGAAGGATTTTATGCCCATGCAGATTCTGTTAAAATAAGATTTAAAGATGATCAGTAATTTTTTTATTTTTTAATCACTTATTCAACTATTTTTTTTTAATTTTATTTCTTTTTAAATTATTATATTTGATATATTTTATTAAACAATTTATATTTTGATTATATTTTCTATTTATTATGATAATTTTAAATGGATTATACTGTTTTTATTAATTTTAGATAGTTATAATAATTTTTCAAGAATTAAAGTTTATCCAATTTATTTACCATATATTTCTATTTTTCAGAACATTACATTTATAAACCTTAAAAATATATAATAAAATATTTAAATTATAAATTTATATTAATTTATTTTTTAAATTTTATGATACAATGAAATTAATAGTTCATTTTCATATATACTTAATTTATTAAAAGTATTTTATTTAAATTCAAGATTTTAATTGCTTATTGGCCGATTATAATAAGCAGTTTCTTTAAATCAATAAATTATGATTTAAAGCATGATTTATTATTTAACTTGTTATTTATAAATCAAGTTAATTTACACTATTATAAGTGGTAAGTCCTTAGATTTATATTTTTAATACATATTTGGGAAGGGTAATTATGTATAAAGATGAAATGATTCAAATGCATCAATTTTTAGTTTATGTATTAAAAAATTTAGCTGAAAATGATGAAATAAAAAATGATTGTAGTGAATATATTGCTTTAAATATTAGTCCCCATCATATTCATAGGACTAAAGCCGAACATAAACATGCAATTTTTGTATTGGCTAGTACAATTTCTAATGTTATGTTACATAAAGATGAAAATGCTATTCCACCCAATGTTACTAATGCTTTACAGGAATTAATTAAAAGATCAGAAAAAGATATGGCTAATGCAGAATCTAAATAAGTATATTATTTAATTTTTTTTATCTATAGAATCTTTATATTTAATCATTTAATATTAGGTTATTTTATCATTATTTTACTTATTTTCATATAACCCTTTTTTTAATTTAACTTTGTTTTCATATTTTTTCTTTTTATTTATTTATTTATTTTTCTTGCTTTATTTAATTTCTATTTATTCTTTAAATTTCTATTTATTATTTAAATTCTATTTATTTTATTAATTTTCTTATCATTAATCTTATTTTTTTATTATAATTTTATTCATATTCTATTTATTTAAGTATTTTTTCTTATTTTTCAAGATTTTAATTCATATTTTTTTATCATTACTTTTTTAAAATTTCACTTTCAATATATTAATATAATGAAATCTAAATAATAGTTAAAATATATTTATTTTAATTATAGTTTTCAAAAAGTTTTCTAAATTTAATTATTTTTTGGTGTTAATATGAATAAAATTATTTGTCTTGTTGATGGTGAACATTATTTACCTGTTACTAAATCGGCAGTTTTAACTATTAATGATTCTAATCATAATGAAGTTCAGGCTATTGTTTTTATTGGAGGAACAGAAAAATTAAAAACTGAAAATCATGAAGAATATTCAAAACTTATGGGTTTTCCTGTATACTTTGGAGATGATTATGGAGAAATTCCTTATGATTTAATTGAAGAAGTGATTGATAAATATGGTCCTGATTGTGTTATGGATTTATCTGATGAACCGGTTCTTGATTATTCTAAAAGGTTTAAAATAGCATCCTGTGTTTTATCACGTGGACTTATATATGAAGGACCAGATTTTAGATTTGAACCTCCAACCCAAGCAGAAATTCCAGAAAAACCTAGTATAAAAATTATAGGAACAGGTAAAAGAATAGGTAAAACAGCTGTAAGTACTTATACCTCAAGATTAATTGAAAAAAATAAGTATAATCCTTGTGTTGTGGCAATGGGTAGAGGAGGTCCTGAAAAACCAGAACTTGTCCGTGGAGATTTAATGGAGATTACTCCTGAATTTTTAATGGAACAATCTGAAAAAGGTGTTCACGCAGCTAGTGACCATTGGGAAGATGCATTAATGAGTAGAGTATTAACTATAGGTTGTAGACGTTGTGGTGGAGGTCTATCTGGTGAAGTTTTTATGACTAATATGAAAGAAGGAGCAAAAATTGCAAATGAACAGGATAAAGACCTAATAATATTTGAAGGTAGTGGTGCAGCAATTCCTCCAATCAAAACAGATAAAAACATATTGTTAATAGGTGCTAATCAGAATCTTTTAAATATTGTAAATTTCTTTGGACCATTTAGGATAGGCCTTAGTGATTTAGTTATACTTACAATGTGTGAAGAGCCAATGGTTAACAAAGAAAAAGTTCAGGAAATAATAGAGTTTATTTCTTCCTTAAAACCTGAAATTAATGTTATTCCTACAGTATTTAGACCTAAACCTTTAAAAAATATTGAAGGTAAAAATGTTTTATTTGCAACTACTGCTCCAGAAGCAGTAAAAGATAAACTTGTGAAATATTTGGAGAAAGAATATAAATGTAATATTGTTGGTACAACTTCACATCTATCTAACAGACCTCTTTTAAGAGAGGATATTAAAAAATATATGGCAGATGCAGATTGTATGTTAACAGAACTTAAAGCAGCTGCAGTTGATGTTGCAACAAAAGAGGCTATTGAATCAGGTTTAGAAGTTGTTTATTCAGATAATATTCCTATTGTAATAGATGATGACTCTCCAGATATTGATTCAACTATATTAGAACTTGTAGACAGTGCAATTGAAGATTTTAATAAGTAAATATTATTTTTTACAACATTAAATTTAATTTATTAATATTATACATGAAAGTTTATTTTATTAATTTATAAGGATGATATTATGAGGAATATTATGATTGTGGATTGTAGGTCCACGGGAAAAAATTTTATAGGAGATATTATTACACGAGGATATAATCCTGTTGTCTTGCATTTAAAGAATGCTGATACTGAAGCTGGGCATGAATGGGGGGAAAATATTCTAAAAGGATATGAAACTATTCCTTATGATTTCGATATGATTTATGAATCTGATACTTTTGAAGAAACTCTTGAACAAGTGAAAAAGTTTGATCCACTTTTAATTCTTCCAGGTAATGAGAGAGGTGTTCGTTTAGCATCTAAATTAACTCATGAATTAGGTTTATTAGGTAATTCCATTGAAGATCTTGATGCATTAACTTATAAAAATGAGATGCATAATCGATTAGCTCAAAATGGTATTCGTTCAATTAAAGGTAAAGTTGTCAATTCCATTGAGGATGCAATAGACTTTTATGATAGTGAAGGTTTAAAAGAAGTGGTTTTAAAACCTATTTATGGTGCAGGTTCCACAAGTGTTAGAATTTGTCTTAATAGGGATGAATTTTTAGAATCAGCTAAATTTTTATTCAATAATTTAATGAATGAGTATGGGGAAGAACTATCTGAACTTTTAATTCAGGAGCGTATTAATGGTGTGGAATATATTGTAAATACTGTATCTCGTGAGGGTATTCCTTCTATTACTACTATATGGAAATATAATAAGGTCAAAACATCTTATGGAGCAAATGTTTATGATTCATGTGAAACTGTTAATGAATTAAATATTGGTGAAGCTGAGCTAATTGAATATGTTTATAAAGTTTTAAAAGTATTAGGAGTTAAATATGGTCCGGTACATGGTGAATATATGATTGATGATAAGGGGCCTGTTTTAATTGAAGTTAATTGTCGTCCTATGGGGCTTAATATGCCTGCTGAGTTTTTAGATAAAATTTCAGGTCAACATGAAACTGATACTATTTTAGATGCTTATTTAAAACCTAAAATTTTTGATGAAAGATTAAAGAAAAAATATGGATTATATGCTTATGGAAATATCAAATCTTTCCGTGTTCCAAATGATATGTTTGCTAGTTCATCACCTATGGTTCTTATGTTTAATAAATTAAAAGCTTTTCATAGTACTTCATTAACGGAAATAAAATTTACTAAACGTTTTTATTCAAAAACTGTTGATATAGATACTTCTGGAGGGACTGTTTTTTTAGTTCATAAAAATAAATTTGAAGTTGATAAAACTTTAGAATTTTTAAGAACTGTTGAGAATAATGCATTTTCACTAATTTTAAGTCATCATGATTTAACAGTTAATACATTCAAAGATGATGAAACTTATCTAAATGATATTTACCCTATTATTAAGTGGTCATATGACTATACTACAAGTTGTTTGTTTATAACAGATCAATTTGTAGAGGATATAAACATTTTACAAATAGGTTTTAATGAAATTGATGAGTTAAAGGGTAGTTTTGATTATATTATCTTAAATCTAAATAAAAGTTTATATAATAAAAGTGAGGTAGAAAAAGTAAATATATTATTAAACATCTTTTTAAAACTTAAAACAGGAGGTATGATTAATATTTCAAAAAATACTTATGAATTATTGGCTAGTGGAAGAAAGGGTGTTGAAGTTTTATTAAAACTTTTAGATTATAATATTGATGTTCCTCCTTATTATATTCAGCAGTTGATTATAGCTTCCAAAAAAATATAATCCTACTATTTTACAATTTTGGTATCTGATTTTATTCTATTATTGATTATAATAATATTTAAAATACAGATTGGGAAATATTGTATCATTTATTTAATTACTTTTATTATATGTTTTAAATAGAATATTGAATAATTGATCTATTTCTTCTTCTAAGGATGTATCTAAATATTCAACTCCTTTTTCAGTAATTCCTCCTGGAGTACATACAGAATCTATCATAGCATCACAGCTTTCATTATTTAATTTATCTACAGATAAATTTTCACTTGTACCTATTAATGTTTTAAGGATTAAATATTTAGATTCACTATAATCTAGAGAAGAATTTTCTACCGTATATTCTGCTAATTTTTTAACTATTAAACTAATAAAAGCAGGAGCACAACTTGTTAGTATTGTAGCTATTTCTATATCTTTTTCACTTGGAAGAATTTTAACATATGTAAATTCATTAAATAAGGTTTCTATACTTGTTGAGTTTAAAAAATTAACATTATCATTATGTACAATTAGACTAATTCCTTTTTGAGGATTTTCTCTTTGTTGAAATCTTGATGCTAATGATGGAATAATTACTGTAACAGGTCCATCAAACACTTCTTTAATATCATCAAAACTTATACCTGCACATGTGTGTATAATATGAGTATTGTCAATGTCATCTTTAATCTCTCTTAATACATCAAGTAAATCATCACTTTCAACAGAAATTATTATTTTATCTGCAGATTGTGCAAGTTCTTTATTATTATCTGTTATTGTTATTTGCGGAAAATCTTCTTTTATTTTATTTAATTTTTTTATGTTTCTATTAGATATTATAATCTCATCCGGATTTATTAGATTAAGTTTTAATAAATTTTCACTTATCATTTGACCTATTCTTCCATATCCTATTATTCCAAGTTTCATATTATCACTGTTAATAATATTATTATAGTATTTTAATAATCTATATCAAAGTCTTCTGTTGTAACAATTTCAGGTATTTTCCCAATAGTTCCAACTAATCCTCCCACTGTTATAAGGCCACCATCAAAATATTCCTTATATTTTTCAGCAGATTCTAGTCCATTCATCATACTTTCTTCATCACTTTCTCCATTTACATCATTTGCTATTCTTGTTGCAAGTCCATCACATATACTTGCTTCAGGCCCTATAATTGTAACTGATTCTGAGTTTCCAAAACTTATGGAGTGACCTATTTTTGAGGAGGAGGTACATATTCCAAGAGGTTTACTTCGAGGTTTTAATTTGAATCCAATGTTTTTAATTGTATTGGAGTATATGCCACAAACTAACTTTTTATTATTAATTATGGCTATGTCACCTCCGTTTTCAATGGAACTTAATTTGGATCCTTTCATTATTAATTGATTTAAACACATCTGTGATATTGTACCTGCTACACATGCCATAGGTCCAACATTTCCAATCTTACTTGATTTATCCATTATTCTAACAATTTCACTAGTGTTTACTCTTTTGTTTAATGGTTCAAGTGAACTTAGAAATTCTGGGTCTTCATAAATATATTTTTTCAAATCAAAACGTATTTTTTTAATATATTCCTCTAGATTCGGATATAAAATGTCAGAAATGAGGCGAATATGAGTCTCTTCAATATCAATGTGTTTTATTTTGTTTTTATACATTTAAATCAATTTTTTTTAAAATTATTTATAATATGTTAAACTATATAATATCATTATAAATTTTATTAGTATTTTATCAAAATTTTTAATATTGTTTAAAAAACTTATTAAATAAAATTTATTAATTATATATATTATAATAATTTTTATATTTAATTTTTATAAAAGAATATGATTTTAAACATTTAAAATATTGAATTTAATTAATTAAATAAAAAGATGATTTATATGAAAGGATTTGAATTTCTTATTAAAGAACGTGAAAACAAACCTAGAGATATAGGTATGACAATGGTTTTAGATAAGGGTTTAGGATATGAAAGTGCTAAATCCTTAATGGAAATTTCAGCAGATTATGTTGACTATTTAAAATTTGGCTGGGGAACTAGTGTTATTCAGGATGAAAATATTATCAAAGCGAAAGTTGAAATGTATAAAGATTTTCAAATTATTCCCTATACTGGAGGAACCCTTTTTGAACTTGCATATATGAATAATAATGTAGATTTGTTTTTTAAAAGAGCAAATGAATTAGGTTTTGAGGCAATTGAAATATCAAATGGATCTACTGATTTAAGCTATGCTGATAAAATTGAATATATTAAACAGGCAAAAGATTTAGGTTTCCATGTTTTATCTGAGGTAGGTAAGAAGAACCCTGCTCTTGATAAGGATATTGGTCTTGAAGAGCGTGTTAAATATATGAATGAAGAATTAAAAGCAGGTTCATCTAAGGTAATTGTTGAGGCAAGAGAAGGAGGAAAAAATATAGGTATTTTTGATAAATCAGGTAATGCTAAAGCTGATGAAGTCGATTATATTTTAGATAATATTTCTGATAAAAATAAAATAATTTGGGAAGCTCCGCAAAAGGATCAACAAGTATACTTTGTTTTAAACTTAGGTTCAGATGTTAGTTTAGGAAATATTTCAACTGAGGATATTATATCTCTTGAAACCATTCGTCAGGGTCTTAGGGGAGATACATTAGGAAAATTAGATTAAAAAGATATTTATATAATAGTAACTTAAATAGTATATAAAAAATATAACAATTGATATATTTTTATAAAATTTTTTAAACGTTTTATATGTTTTTTATAAAATTTTATAGGAATTCTCAAAATCTATAAAACTACAATTTATATTTTCAATTTTTCTACTATTATATATAAAATAAATTTATAGGGGATGTTTTTTTGTCTCGAACTATTGAAGAAATAAATCAGAAAATTCAAGAGGGTGATGTCCAGGTTTACTCTGCTCTTGATTTTAAACAAGCAATTAAAAATAATGAGACTATTCCTTTTGAAGAAGTTGATATAGTTACATGTGGTACTTGTGGAGTTATGAGTGGAACTAGTGCAATTTTTAATATTATTGTTGATGAACCAGGTTCCTTTAAAAAAGCAAAAAAAGTATTTTTAAACGGTATTGAAGCTCAAGTAGGTCCATGTCCTAATGAATGGTTAGGTTCTATAGATTGTATCTTAAATGGTACAGCACATAGTAAGAATATAGAAGGATATGGCGGAGGATTTTTAATACATGACCTTTTAAAAGGTAGAGAAATTGATATTGAAGTAGAAGATATTGATGGTAAAATCATTAAATCAAAAACTACATTGGATGAGATTGTTACAGCTCAAATGATAGGTACCCGTAATGCCTTTAAAAATTATACTGCATTTGTTAATCCGGGAGATAATCCTGTAAGTTCTATTTTTTATGCAAAAGAAATGGAAACAGGTTTTGATAAAATTTCATTTTCTGGTTGTGGTGATATAAATCCACTTCAAAACGATCCTAATAGAATTGTTATTGATCAGGGAGCGAAAATTTTATTAAATGGTGCAGAAGGATTAGTTTTAGGACAAGGTACAAGGTCTTCTAATGAAAAACCAAATCTTATGCTTTCAGCAAATATTAAAGAAATGGATTCTCATTATGTTGGAGGATATAAAACAGGTTTAGGTCCTGAAATATTTGATTCAGTAGCTATACCTATACCAGTACTAAATGAAGAAATTTATAATAATTTACTTATATTAAATGAAGATATTCCAATTCCAGTATCAGATATTCATGGTAGACATTTGCCTATATCTCAAACAGATTATGCTAAATTGTGGGATAATCATAGTAAAAGACCAAAATATGATGAGGAGAAATGTATAGCATGTGTAGAGTGTTTTGCTGAAAAATATTGTCCAACAAATGCTATCAAACACATGATTAAAAATAATAAAATAAACATTGAGTTTAACTCAAGTGAATGTTTCGGTTGCGGTGTATGTGCAGAATATTGTGTAGGTAATGTATTTATTATGAATACAGGTTCTTTAACTATTAATCATGAAAACACAAAGCATAACTTAAAGATTACCTCACGTCAATCTGATAAGGTCCGTGCATCTGATATAATCAATGAATTAAATGATAAAATTTTAAGTGGAGATTTTAAACTTTAAGTTTTAAACTTTACTGTGATGATTGGTTTTAGTATAAATAATATAATTTTTTATGTTTTAAAATATAATTTATATTAAATCAATTTTAAAAAATTATAATTAAATTAATAATTAGGGGTTTAATTATGGATGAAAAATTTGAGCATGGTTCATTAGATCTTGCTCATTTTATAATGAATGATATTAAATTCGCTCAAGGAGAAAATCTTCTTAAATGTGTTCAATGCGGAATGTGTACCTCAGCTTGTCCTGGAGCACAGCACTCTGATTATAATCCTCGTGACATGATAGAATACATTTTGGAAGGAGATAATTCCATTATTGAAAGTGAAGATATATGGAATTGTTTTTATTGTTATACCTGTCATAGTATTTGTCCTGTTGGTAATAGTCCATGTCAGGCTAATCAAGTATTAAAACAAATTGCAATAGATGAAGGTATTGCAGATGAACATTTAAGACCATTTTTAGGATTTGGAGATAGTTTTTTAAATCATGGAATGGGTGGAATTCCTCAAAACTTTTTTAAAGAGATGAGAGAAGATATTGGTGAAGATTGGTGGGAATTTAAAAATCATCTTGATGATGTTAGAACACAATTAGGTTTAGGTCCAGTTTATCCAGATGATGATTCTATAGAGGAAATTTCGACCATTTTGGTAAAATGTGGTTTTAAAGATAGAGTAGAGAAGATACGAGAAATTAAAGACTATGAGAAATAGAAATTTAATGTGTAGGTTAAATTATGAAACAAATTCCAGATAAAAACATTTTACTTTTTAAAAGTTGTCTTGTAAGTATAGAATATCCAGGAGTTGAATCCTCTACTACTTTTGTATTTGATAAAATTGGGGTAGATTATTTTGTAAGTAGAGAGCAAACATGTTGTACGGGTTTAGGTCATTACTCTGATGTTTTTGATCAGTTTACAACAACTGTTAATGGTGCAAGACATTTTGCACTTTCACACAAATTGAATAGGCCTAATTTTGCCATGATGTGTGCAACCTGTTATGCAATTAATAAACGTGTTGCTAATTTATTAAATGAAAATGATGAATTAAGAGATTCTGTAAATGATGTTTTTGATGATTGTGGCTTTGAATGGATGAAATATGAAAAGGATGATATTACCTCTCGTGAAAATATTTTCCATGTCATAGATATATTCTACAGTAAAAGAAAGGAAATTGCCGAAAATATTAAATATGATTTTTCTGATTTTAAAATAGCAACTCATCATGGTTGTCATTATTGTAAGGCACATTATCATGATACTATTGAAGGAGTTAGAAATCCACATATTATAGACGATGTTGTTAATGCATGTGGTGTTGAAACTGTTGGTTGGTATGATTTTAAGAGGGCTACTTGTGGAAATGGTTTTTCACAAAGATTTGTACATAAAGATTTGTCTATGGATGCAACAAATGATAAATTCAAATCTCTTAAAGATAAAAATACAGAAATTTTAATACACTTATGCCCTAACTGTCATATTCAATTTGACAGATATCAGCCTTATATGGAGAAACATTATGGTGAAAAATTAGATATAATAAATTTAAATATTGCACAATTTTTAGCTATTGCAATGGGTGCTGATCCATATAATGTAGTAGGTATACAAACACATACTGTTCCTGTTGAACCCCTTTTTGATAGATTAAAACTATTATCTGATGAGGATAAGAAAATGATTATAGAAAATGTTTCTCGTAAAGTAGATTTAGATAATTCTGCTGATTTTAATATGGAAGCAGATACAATTAAAGTAGATTTTAAAAAGGGGGCTAAATAATGTTAATAAAAAGCCTAATTTTTAAATCAATAATTTTATTCAACTTATTTTTAGTGGTGATTTAATGGTTTCTGATAATTTAAAGGTTGGAGTTTTTATTTGTAAATGTGGTGGAAACATTTCTGATGTTATAGATATAGAAAGAGTTAAAGAATCTATTGATGCAGATGTTATAGAAGAGTATACTAATTTATGTTCTATTAACGGACGAAAAATTATCAGAGATAAAGTAATTGGAGATGAATTGGATAGGGTTGTAATTGCTGCCTGTTCTACCCAATCACATTTAAAAACATTTCAAGCATATGTACAACCATTAAATCCCTATTTGATGGATATGGCTAATATTCGTGAGCAATGTTCATGGGTACACAGTACTACTGATGATGATTTTAATCAAAAAGCAACAGACAAAGTTATTACACTTATTAATGCTTCAATTGGTAAGGTTTCAAAATCTGAACCAGTTGACCCAATCGTTGTTCAAACTCCAAATAGTGCTGCTGTTGTTGGTGGAGGAATTTCAGGTATGAGTGCAGCATTATCACTTGGAAAACAAGGTATTAAAACTTATTTGATTGAAGAATCTCCATCTATAGGTGGACATATGGCAAAGATTGGTAAAGTTTTCTCACCAGTTAAAATTGCTGAGGAATGTGGTCTATGTCTGTTAAATCCTGTATTAAATGATGTTGTTTGGAATGAAAATATTGAAGTAATGACAAATAGTAAAGTCGTTAAGGCTAACAGAAGAGCAGGTAGTTTTAATCTATTAGTTGAAACTAAACCACGATATGTTGACAGTGAAAAATGTTTGTCTTGTGGAGATTGTGTGGATGTTTGTGATAAATTAATACCTAATGATTGGAATGATGGTCTTACAAATAGAAAAGCTATTTATAAACCATTTGCACAGTGTTATCCAGATAGTTATGTAATTGATATTGATAATTGTGACAAATGTGGAGACTGTAAAAGGGAATGTAAAATGGATGCTATCAGCTTTAGAAGAGAAAATGAAATGATTCCTCTTGAAGTTGGTTCAGTGATTTTAGCTACAGGTCATAAATTATTTGATCCAGATTTACGTCCAGAATATGGTTATAGTAGGTTTAAGGATGTTATAACTCAAAGTGAACTTGGAAGGATTTTAGGTGTAAATGGACCTACTAAAGGTAAATTTCAATGTTTATCTAATGGGGAGGTTCCTAAAAATGTAGTAATGATACAGTGTGTTGGTTCAAGAGATGATACTCCTAATGGTCATAAATATTGTTCTAAAGTTTGTTGTATGGTGGCACTTAAGAATGCTAATATTATTAAACATAAATATCCTGATACTAATATTATCATCTGTTATACTGACATCCGAACTCCTGGAATGTTTGAAAAATATTATAAACATGCACAAGCAAGTGGAATTAGACTTGTAAGAGGTCGTCCTGGTGAGGTTGGTAAGAAAGATGGCCACCTTGTTGTAAGAGTTGAAGATACAGTTAAACGTGAATTTAAGGAACTTGATGCAGATATGGTAGTTTTATCTACTGCAATAGAACCTTCCGAAGGAACTAATGAAATTGCTAAAATATTCGATGTATCACAATCTGAAGATAATTTTATTAAAGAAGCTAATCCTAAAATCAAACCTGTTACTACAGATATTCAAGGTGCATTTGTTGCAGGTACAGCACAAGATCCTAAAGATATTACTGATAGTATATTGCAGGCTACTGCTTCAGCAAGTAAGGTATCAGAAATTGTAAGTAATGGTATTGAAATTGAACCATTTATTGCTGATGTAGATTATGAAATATGTGATTTATGTGGAGAATGTATAGAAGTTTGTAAGTATAAATCCATGTCTATAGAAAAAGATAGGATATTTATAGATCCTATGAGCTGTTCAGGGTGTGGAAATTGTATTGCTAAATGTGATAAAAATGCTATTAGTATTAATGGTAATATTGATGAGATGATCTTTTCTACTATTGATGGAATACTTAAAGATAAAAAACCAGGTGAAAAACGTATAATTGCATTTTTAGATGATATTGGATATACTGCAGCAGATAATATTGGTATTAACAGATTATCTTATCCTGAGTCTATTCATATTATTAAGGTTATTTCAGTAAATAGGGTAATGCCAAAACATATTATACATGCACTTAAAACTGGTGCTGATGGTATATTTATTGGTGAATATCCTGGAGACCTGTTATATGATGAGATTGAACATAATATGAAGAAAATCAGACGTGAAATAGAAATGAATAATATGAATCCTGAAAGATTAGCATTTTCTAAGGTTTATATTCCATATTTCTCTGGTTTAGCTCGTAAATTTATTGAATTTGATTCTAAAATAGATGAAATAAATGATTTAGCTAAATAATTATTTCATTTTTTTATTTTATTATTTTCATGAAAATTTATTGAAATATAAAAATTTAAACCAGAATTTATAATTTAGACTAATAATTTCTTTTTTAAGTTTAATATAAATTTGTAATTTTATGATTAAATCAGATTTTTATAAGATGATATTATGGCATTATTGGATATTAGATTTAAATCATTAGAATTAGGAAGAAATGTTTCTATAACTGCAATTCTTCCAGTAGATCATATAGATTATGTTAATAAAGTTAATACATCATCTAACCCGCCTTATAAAACTTTATATTTATTAAATGGTTTATATGGTGATTCATCTGAATGGATTACACATACAAATATTAAAGTACTAGCTGAGGTTAATAATCTTTGTGTTATAATGCCTAGTGGTGAAAACAGTTTTTATAGAAATCAGGGTGAAGGTAGAAATTATTCTAATTTTATTGGCCAGGAACTTTTAACTATTACTCGAAATATGTTTAATTTATCTCGAAAAAGAGAAGATACATTTATTGGAGGGTATAGTATGGGAGCTTATGGTGCATTATATAATGGTTTAAAATATCATCATAACTTTTCTAAAATAGTAGGATTATCTCCAGTATTAAAACTTGATTATTCAGTTAATAAATCAACCAAACCCTCTTCCCATTATAGTTTAAGTTTTCTTGAAAATTGCTTTGGTTCATTAGAAAATATGGATATTAATGAAATTAATCCAGAGTATCTTTTAAAAAATCTCATTGCAAATGATAAAAGGGTTCCGGATATTTATCTTTCATGTGCTGAGGATGATGAGATTTTAATTAATCCTACACGTAAATTTAAAGAAGTTTTAAATAAATATAAAGATAATGTTAATTATACTTATAGTGAAGGTCGAGGAGGCCATAACTGGCAGTACTGGGATAGGCAATTAGAAAGTATAATTAATTGGATAGTTAAGTAAGTCTATTAAAAATATAATTAATATTTTTGTATTGATTTTTTCCTAATCTTTTATTTACTTTTGTATTTCGCTCATAAACCTGTCTCTTACCTCATCAGGTGATAAGTCTATTACGGGTGCATCAGAGTTTCCTGCTTCTAATTTATATTCTATAAATGTACATTTATTACTGTCTAATATTTCTTTAAAATTTATTTGACTAAATTCATATGCATTTTCAAATCCAGAATCTTTTGCTATTTGGACTAAATCCATATCTGCCATATATGTTGTTTGATTTCCTGTTGAACCATATGCTCCATTGTTTATAACTATCCATATAAGATTATCACACTGATTATGGGATGTGGTTATAAGTGAGCCCATATTCATAAGTAGTGAACCATCACCATCTATTACAACAACAGTTTCTTCTTGGCTTAATGCAAGACCCAGGCCTATTGATTCTACAAGCCCCATTGATCCGATCATATAGAAATTACGGCTTCGGTCTTTTACTTGGAATAATTCTTTTGTTGGAACACCTATATTACATACAACAAGTTCATTGGTTATATCTTTCATTATTTCTTTTATTCCATCTATTCTCCTAGCCATTTTTAGTCCTCCTTAAGTTTCCAGTATGGTATTTCAAGTAAAATACTAAATGCTTTTTTATCTTTTGTAGTTTTTGTCCATGAGTTCTTAACAGTTTCATAAGCTTCTTTAATACTTTCTGGTTTAACATATTCTAAATTAATTGCTTTAAGAATATCCGGTGTAGCTTTACCCATAGGGACCTGACCAATAATGGATTCTCCTTCTGTTCCTCTATGACTCATTATCATTACAAGTGGAAATGAATATAGTTCATATAATGAACATAAAGCATTAACACAGTTTCCAAGACCTGAATTCTGCATTAGTATTCCAGTTTTTTTCCCTGCCATATATGCACCTGCACATATTCCAAGTCCTTCTTCTTCCCGGCTTACAGGTATATGAGTAATTGTATCATCTTCATCAATCATTATTAATAATTTTTTTAAATTAGCACAGGGTACACTTACAATAAAATCTATACCTGCATCCTTTAGTCCTTTAAAAATCGCTTCACTACTGTCCATCTGCTCACCATAAGAATTTTTGAAGTATAATGTATTTTTGTAATTTTTTTTTAAATTATATTTTTTTTAGAATTTATTTCATCATATTAAGAATGAATTTTTCATAATAAAATTATAATTTTTAAAGAAATACTATAAATAATAATTATAATATATATAGTATATATTATATTAAAGAATTTTTTTAAATTTCACATATTTTAAATTAAAATATATTTTTTTATAATTTAATTATATTAATTTAATAAATTTTTTAGTTATTTAAATAATTTAAAATAATTAGGTGTATATTATGAAAGCAGATGCTGTAAAAATTGATGATGATGTATATTGGGTTGGAGCTCTTGATTGGGATGCTCGTGATTTCCATGGATTTGCAGTTCCAGGTATGACATATAATGCTTATCTTGTTTTCGGGGATGAAAAAATTGCATTAATTGATAATGTTGACAGTGGATTTTTCCCTGAATTTTGGGCTAGAATTGAAGATGCATTTAAACAAGAAGGTTTAGATAATATAAAAATAGATGTTTTAGTTCAAAATCATATTGAAAATGATCACATAGGTTCTATTCCTGAGCTTTTAGAAAAAGTACCTGATGTAGAATTTTATTGTACTGCTGTAGCTGCTGCAGGATTAAAAAAACAAATACATTCCTTAGAAAATCAGGAAATGAAACCTGTTAAAACTGGTGATACTGTAGATTTAGGTGGTAAAACTCTCACCTTTATTAATGCTCCTATGCTTCACTGGCCAGATAGTAACTTTACCTTATATAATGAGGGAGGAATATTATTTTCAAATGATGCATTTGGTCAACATGTTTGTGAATCTAAAAGATTTGACAGTGATAAATCTGATTCATTTATGGAATTACATACAAGAAGGTTTTATGCAAATCTAGTTTCATTATCTTCTATGCTTGTAGTAAAAAAAGCAGAAGAAATGGTAGAAGCAGGATATTTAGATAATCTTAAAATGATTGCTCCATGTCATGGTCAAATATGGACTAATCCTCAAAGAGCTATTGATTTATATACTAAATGGGCTACAGGTCAATGTGATGATAAAATTACAGTAATATATAATACTATGCATCATTCTACACAAAAATTAGCTCACAGTTTCTGTGAAGGTATTATGAGTGAAGGTGTAGAGGTTAAAATGCACTTTTTACAATTTAGTCCAGAAAGTGATATTTTAGCTGATGTGTTAGATAGTAAAGCTATTGCTCTTGGTGTTCCAACTATGATGAATGGTCCATATCCAAAAGTAGGAAACTTAATGTATTATTTTAATGCTACTAATATGGCTACAATTGGTGATGGTAAAAAAGCTGTTACATTTTCATCTAAAGGATGGGCTGGAGGAGCTATTAAAAAACTTAATGAATCCTTATCTGTTGCAGGATTTGATGTTTTAGAAGATGATTCTTTAGATATTAAATTTGCTCCAAATGATGATGAATTAGATTTAGCTTATGATTTAGGTAAAAAATTAGCTCAAATTGTTAAAGATTAATATTTCATAAATATTTATTTTATTAATTTTAACTTTTTTAAAATTTTATTTTTTTCTATTTTATAAGATATTTATCTAAAAATCTTTTATTTATCTATTTTAATTTTATTTTCTTTATTTTAACTCATTTTACACATATATTTTTAAATAGGCACTTTCAAAAACTTATGTGATTTTAATTTTTACATGTTGCACAACCCAAAAATTATCCATCGATTTATGATTTATTTTTAATTTAAAAATTTATAACTTAATTTTTCTAAGGTAAAAAAATGGAAATAAAAGTTATCACACAAGTTTTTGAAAGTGCCTTTAAATATTAGAAAGATATTTATATAAGCTTTAACTCATTAAATATTAATAAACTATTTATTTAGTTTTATTCTTAATTTTAAAATAATTATTAATTAAAAATATTTTTAATTATATTTTATATTTTCAATTAAATTTTTATATTTATTATTGGACACTAAAAGTCTATCTAATAGAACTTAAGTCAACTTAAGGTGATATAATGGCAAATAATATGAATCAACCGATGATTATTTTACCTCAAGGAACACAAAGATTTAAAGGTAAAGATGCACTTCATCAAAATATTTATGCTTCTAAAATTTTAGCAAGTATAGTTAGAACTACTCTTGGACCTAAGGGTCAAGATAAAATGTTAGTAGATAAAATGGGGGATGTTGTTGTAACAAATGATGGTGTTACAATTTTACGTGAAATGGATATCGCTCACCCTGCTGCAAGAATGTTAGTCGATATTGCTAAAAATCAAGAGGATATTGTTGGAGATGGAACTACTACTGCAGTTATTATTGCAGGTGAATTACTTTCTGAAGCTGAGAAATTATTAGATCAAGGTATTCCAGCACCAATTATTTTAAAAGGTTATCAGGATGCAGTTGAGAAAACTTTAGATATTTTAGAAGATATTGCAATTGATGCTAAAGATGATGAGACTTTACGAAAAGTTGCTAAAACTGCATTAACAGGTAAAGGTTCTGAATATGCTAAAGATAAATTAGCAGATATTGTTGTTGAAGCATGTACTAGTGTAGTTGAAGATGGTAAAGTTCAAAATAAACATATTAATACTCAAAGAATAAATGGTGAATCTATTGAACAATCTACAGTTGTTGACGGTCTTTTAATTGATAACACTCCTATTGATTCTAAAATGCCTAAAGATATTAAAGATGCTAAAATTGCTCTTTTAAAATATCCAATTGAAATTAAAGATTTAACTACTAATGCTAAAATAGATTTATCTTCACCTTCTGCTATGAATGCATTTTTAGCTAATGAACAGGAAATGTTAAAAGATTTAGTACAGAAACTTTCAGATGTAGGTGCTAATGTTTTAATGTGTCAAAAAGGTATTGATGAATTAGCTGAACAATACTTGAAACAAGCAGGTATTGTTGCATTTAAACGTGTTAAAAATACTGATATGGAAAGATTAGTTTATGCTACTGGTGGAAAAATTATTCTTGATGTAGAAGATATAACTAGTGATGATTTAGG
The DNA here is from genome assembly GCA_900314605.1 of uncultured Methanobrevibacter sp. Classification (GTDB taxonomy): domain Archaea; phylum Methanobacteriota; class Methanobacteria; order Methanobacteriales; family Methanobacteriaceae; genus Methanarmilla. The sequence continues at coordinate 32,912 of OMVX01000033.1, forward strand.
TCATGCAGGTCATATTTACACTGAAAAAATCTTTGACCAAGAAGTTACATTCTTTAAAGATTTAGAAGATTCTAAAGCTATTTCAATTATATTAAGAGGTACCACTAGACATGTGACTGGTGAACTTGCACGTGCTGTTGATGATGCTATTGGCGTAGTTTCTGCTACAATTGAAGATGGTCAAGTTGTTATTGGAGGTGGAGCTCCTGAAATAGAACTTTCAAGAATACTACGTTCATATAGTGAGTCTATAAGCGGTAAAGAACAACTATCTATAAATGGTTTTGCTAGAGCTTTAGAGGTTGTTCCAAGGACATTAGCAGAAAATGCAGGTTTAGACACCGTTGATATTATTGCAGAACTTATTAGTGCACATGAAAATTCAAATACTATGGGTCTTGATGTATATTCTGCAAAAGTTGTTGATATGTCTGATGAAGTTGTTGAGCCTTTAAGAGTTAAAAAACAAGCAATCACTTCCGCAACTGAAGCTGCTCAAATGATTATTCGTATAGATGATATGGTTGCAGCAAGTGGTGCACTTAATTCTACAGGTTCAGAAGATGATGGTTTAGATCATAGTGGAATTCCTCATGATGCTGAGGGTAATATTACTGGAATGCCTGGTGGAATGGGTGGAATGCCACCAATGATGTAATTTTCATTTATTCTTTTATTAATGAATTTATTTTGTTTTTTTTTTAATTTTTAATTTTATTCTTTTAAGATTTTTTGTTGTTTTTTTTTTTAAATATATTTTGTTTTAGGAATTTTTTTATTAATTCTTAAAATTCGTAGTTTTTATACTATTGTCTTATTTTTTTTATTATTTTTTCTTTGTTTAAATCATTAGATTGAATTATTATTTTATCATTTAAAATACTTTTTAATTTTACCATTCTAATAATTCTTATTTTTCATATAAAATAGTTAATATTAAGCTAATTTTTAATTATAATCTATTATTACTTTATGTTTTCTTTCATTAATTTTAATTTTTCTATATTTTATATCAATGGATTCATAGTACTGTTTAAAAAATTTATTTATACTATTAAACTTACTATGAAATTTAATTATTTTAAATAGATTTTACTTATTTTTACTTAATCCAATTAGTATTAGGGGTTATTTTTAATAGAAAACTTTTATATACAATTTTCCACATAAATTTAATTGTAATAAATCTTTTGTGCATTTAATATTGTATATATATAATTTTTATATTATTTTTATACTATCAATTTTGTATATAGAAATTTTTTTTACAATTTTAATTGTATTATTTTTCTTTTCAATAGATTTACAAAAGATTTATTACTTATAAAATATGGAGGTTTTTAATGTCGAGAAAATGGGGATATATTACTTTTATTGCAGTAGTATTGATATTTTTAAGTCTTGGTTGTATTAGTGCTTCTGAAGTTGCTGATACATCTTCTTTATCTGATTCTTCTGGTGATTTTGTTGTGGGTACAGATTCTGATTCAGTTTCAGATTCTGTCAACTCTCCAGAAGATGCTATTGCTAATTTAAATGATGCAAATGAGGGAGATAGTAGTTCTAATAGTGTTTTAGCTAATGATGCTAAGAATTCTACTAAAATTCAAGGTTCTGATGCTAAAATTACTACTAAATCAGGTGATAGTTAT
>OMVX01000065.1 GCA_900314605.1 uncultured Methanobrevibacter sp.
GGTCGCAGGCAAGAGCCCATATCGACCCTGCGGCTTGCTACTTCGATGTCGGTTCTTTCCATCCTGGGTGTGCAGCAGCACCCAAGGGTGGGGTTGTTCACCCATTAAAGGGGAACGTGAGCTGGGTTTAGACCGTCGTGAGACAGGTTGGTTGCTATCTAATGGAAGTGTTAGTAGTCTGAGGGGAAGGTGGCTCCAGTACGAGAGGAACGAGTTGTCGGTGCCTCTGGTCGGCCAGTTGTCTGATAGGGCATTGCTGGGCAGCTACGCACTGTGTGATAAAGGCTGAAAGCATCTTAAGCCTGAGGTACTCCCTGAAAATAGATTGCTGTAGGACGCGAATAGAAGATTTGTTTGATGGGGTAGGGATGTAAGCTTAGAGGTCTTTTTGTACCGATTTGTTTAGTCCGCTGCTTCCAATTGTTCACTGCTTTATTTTCTATGTCTATTTAAATTAATTGATAGTATAGGTTTTTTGTGTACTTAATTTATATTGTTAAAAAAATTGTTCTTTTTTATTAACAATATTTTTTGGTTAAGTGTTTGCAGTTTAGGGTGAAAGTGTAGAGAATTTATTTATCATATTCATAAAAAATAGGTTTAGCGGCCATAGTGACTGGGCCACACCTGGTCTCGTTTCGATCCCAGAAGTAAAGTCAGTTACGTTTTGTTTAGTACTGTGGGGATACCTACGTACTGTGGGGATACCTACGGGAGTTTCATTTCGCTGCTAGCCTTTTTTTTACAAAACATTATATAACATTGTTATATTATTATTTTCTTTATTTTATTCCCAAATTAATTTATCATTTTTTTTATAATTGTATTATTTTAAAAATAGGTTCTTTTTTTTAAACAAGGATTAATTATAAATACAATCTATTAGATAGTTTATAATGTCGTATCATAATATTAATTGTGAAAATCTTATATTTTCAATTGCTGTAAAAATTTTTATTATGACTGGTGCCTTAGGTCCTTCTATGAGAAAAGTTTTTACTGTTGATGATTAGAAGCAACCCAGCATCAGATAGGCTGCCTGTTTCGAGGGTTACTCGTGGAGGGAAGGGTTATCTACCTATGATGCAAGAGAGTTAGTATACGGGCAACAATAATTTAAAAAGATTTTTGGAGTTTATACATATTATGACAAATTTTATAAAATTTCATCTCAATCTATTTGACTAAATATATGGAAAGTAATATATAATGCCTGATGAAGAGATGTGGAGACATAGGTTAACTTTGTATATAGTTTAATGTAGCAAATGCATGCTATATTGGTAATATCTTTATCAAAATATTTTCAAGTTTTCTTATCTATTCCCGACTAATCATTTATATGTTTTTTCATAATGGTGCACTTTGGAAAATTTATTAAATAATAAAATTCATAAATATTATTGTTAATATTTAATTACAAAAGAATAGGGAGGAATTATTTTGTCTGAAAGAAATGAATTAGATTCAACTTGCGGTATTTCTGATGAAGAATTAACTGAAAGATTTAAAGAATCTATCAGAATTGATCAAGAGATTTGCAAAGTTAAAGGACTTCCTATTGCAGGGTATGATGATGAAATAAATGTGCATATCTAGAATATCTGATGGAAGGAGAGTTTATGTCAAAGAAGAATAGGCTTCCTGAAATCATCATTTTTGCAGGTCCAAACGGCAGCGGGAAAACTACTATAACTCGTATGGCCATAACTATTGGTGTTTACATTAATGCCGATGATATTAAAAGGTCAAGTTTATGCAGTGATTTGGAAGCTGCTGTGAAGGCTGAAGAGCTAAGGGAAGAAATGCTTGAAAAAGGAGAAGATTTCACATTTGAAACAGTGCTTTCTACTGATAGGAATATTAAATTGCTTAAAAAAGCTAAAGAAAAGGGATATTTTTTAGATGCATATATGTTCTAACCTCAGATTATAAAATCAATATTGCTAGGGTAGGCATGAGGGAATCCATGGGAGGTCATGGTGTTCCCGAAGAAAAAATCAAATCAAGATATTATAAGGCCCTTGATTTGGTTCATGAATTGGTTGAAATTTGTGATATTGTCCATATCTATGATAATACTATTGTGCCATTTAGAATTTTCAAGAAAAGAAAGGACATATATTTCCATTGCTAAAATAAATATTGGAATTATTCAGACATTGAAAACTCACTGGAATTGATGAATACATTAATTTAAATCATATAGTTTTATATTTTCAAATTTAAAATTATACTGAGGGAGTAAAAAGTAATAAATATTTTGTATAATATACTGGCAAGAATAAATTCATATAATTTTGGAGTTATTCGATGTATTAATCTTTAGTATTAGGTTTATTCATAATTATCTTAATATTATTTATTGATAATGTTATTATGTGTAATATATTGGTTTTTTAAAATCTAGTTTTTTTTATAATTCTCAATTTTAGTAGGTGTTTATATTTTGTATATTTTTTTTAGTATCATGCTTGTTATTATATGAAATCTTCGTATATTGTGACCTTTTGTTGATAGTAATCTACTTTATAAATGTTTTTCAACCAGATTCAACAATAATTCATTGTGTTGCATAACTTTCCATTGTACATGCATCTGGAACCTAATCATCATCAAATAATAAATACTCCTTTTACTATTAAGTAAGTCATAAAATACCTTTGCTTATTCTTGACTCATCTCAGAACTTCCATCTATCACGATTGTTAAAAAGATTAACTTAAAATTTAAGTTTTGGAATGATACTAATGAATTTTCTAAATCTCACTTAAGTTTTTGAAAGTTCCATGAAATTCTTGATGAAAATTTTAATTAATGATAAAAAATAGATTATTGAATGTTGTAAAATTAATTGTAATCCGGTTTGTAGCATGTCTTATATTTATATTGATGAAAGTGGAGATTTGGGAACTAAAAAAGTCAGTTCAAAGTATTTTGTCATAGCTGCTATCAAAGTTGAGAATTCAAAAAAGTTAGAAAAAATAATCAAGAAAACCAGACGAGATTTTAAAAAGAAAATGTTGACTTCCAATGAAGTCAAAGGTGGAAATCTCCCATATGATTTAAAAATTAAAATCCTTAAAAAGTTAAAAAACATCGATTATGAAGTTTTTATAATTGTTTTTGATAAAGAAAATAGATATAAAATAGGATATGGGGACAATAAAAAAGCATACGATATTTTATCATCAAGATTAGCTAAATTAATTAATATTGATAAACCTACTTTCATATTCATAGACAAATCAAAAAACAAGCAGGAAGAGATAGATAATTTCAATGAACTCTTTTTAAATAATTTAAATAATATTAAAAAACAGCCTATTAAGATAAAACATACCAATTCAATCCATTACAAAGGTCTGCAGATGGCTGATTTAATTTCATGGTCAACTTTTCAAAATTTTGAAAATGATAATTCTGAATTTTTAGATATAATAAAAAACAAGGTAGTAAAATTAGTATGTGAAAATTAGAAGTGATTTGATGAATGATAGAAGAACCCATATACCACCTAATTCGCCCCTCGTCGAGACAAGGATATATGGGCTAAACTTAAAAAGAAGTTTTTACCTTCCATAATATTCAAGTTATATTATGTATGCTATTGTATATAAATATTGGTTAATTACCAATTACTAGAATATTAAGAATTTTTTTTAAATTAATAGAAAAATGGCATTAAAAGACCCTACAGTTTTTGTTCTCCTTCAAAGAAGCTATACACTATATCTCGAAGCAATTAGATTTTTTACAATAATATTGAACAATGAAATTAAAACATTTTCCCTTTGGTTTTATCTATAAACTGATTTTGGGAATTTAACAATAAGGTTATATCTTCTAAATTATTATATTCTTTATTAGTTATTTTATCTAAAATTCTATTATCGCTAGTTAATTCGAATCTTGTGTATTCAATTTTTCTGAATGCTTCACTATCTGTGACTTTATCAACTATATGGTCAGGAAAATCTTTCATTATCTCATATCTATGGATTCAATTTAAAATATTATTTTTCTTTTTCTTATCAATTAAAATACCCTAGTGGTTTAATATGAATCTGTCATTTTCATATTCATCATCCAAATAATAACCCTCACTTAAACTTATTCTTAAAAATTTTTTCAATCATTATTTCATAAACTCTTAATTATCCTCTTTTATTTTAATATAACCTTCAATAGGACCATATAAATACCATGCAAGTTCTATTTTGCCAATGATTTTTTCAAAGTCATTTATTCCAAATTCATTTTTAAAGAAATGTTTTAATAAATGAAGTGGTAAACTTCCATGATTCTCATGATTTTTTAGTTCCACATATATAATGTTTATCTCGGTACTTTCTTCTTTTGTAAGTATTTCTGAACCTATTTTTTCTAAATTAGGACCATATAAATCATATTTATTAAATTCTGCCCACATTTTTTACATAATTTTAGTATATTGAAATCATCAACTATGCATCCTCCTAAAACATAGTCTTCACCAAGACCATCTTCACCAACATAAATATAACCATAAATAACTTCTGCAAGTTTATTTCCACATTTTGGACAATATTCTATAGTTTCTTTAGGTGTTCTGCCCATATAGTTACCATAAAGTATTCACAATACTTATCATAGTCCATACCATTAATTTTAATCCATGATTCATTTAATCGCTCATAAAAATTAATTTCTGTTTGGTCAGGATTATTTTTAAAAATCATTTCATGAAGCTCATAAGATTTTTAATAATATCCTAATTCATGCATTCCTTCTGCTAACCGATGTACTTACCATTTATCAAAAATTACTTCATTTTTATGTGTTTTAAAAAATTCTAATGCTTTAAAATATTTTTTATCCCATACTAACTCTAGAAATTTCTGTTTTTTAATTTTTTCATTTGTTTTAAGATCAGACATTTTAAAATACTCCCGTTTAAAACAACCATATACAAAAGTTATGAGTATTATTTTATATTGGATTATTGATGATGCTGTTAATGTCTATGTATACCAAATTATAATATAGTGTAGGACTAAAAGTACATTATATTTTGTATATTTTACGGGCAACAAGATTTTTAAATGTTTATTGAATTTATAATATTTATTACTTTAATATTTCTTTCACCATATAATAACTTAGTTTGATTATCAAATAGTTTAATCTACATTATTCATTCTTATTTTCATAAAATGGGTTTTTTAATTGATTAAATTGGTTAATCAGTGAAAAGGTTTTTTTATAATTTAAAATAAAATTAAAGACTTAATTATGTTTTCTTCGTTACCATATAAATTATGAACATGTTTAGTATAATTATTTGGAAGGAATTATTGAAAATTGGAGATTTAAAATTGAATTATTAGATATAAAAATTAATATTTAATTTTTTTTTTTATTAATAATATTAAATTTGTTTTTTCTGAATTTGATTATAGACTATATGCAAATCGGATAGAAAATTCAAAATTTAATGAATAATATGGTCCTTAGTTATGCCTTGAAAATTTTAAATGAATTGGATAGAGTAGACAAAATATAAATAAATTTAATTTATAAAGTATAATATGAATAATTTTTATTTTATGTTGAATTATTGGAGAATGGAATTATGAAATATGGAATTACTGATATTGGATCAAACACAATAAGGTTTAATATATATAATCATAAAAATGGAAAATCTAAACAGCTGATTTCTAAAAAAAAGACTGCAGGATTAATATCCTATAAAAAAAATGGTAAATTAAGTAAAAAAGGTATAAAAGTATTAGTTTCCACTGTTAAAAAGTTTAAAAAAAATTTAAAAGAATTGGAAGTTGACAAAACTTATTACTTTGCTACTGCCTGTTTAAGAAATGTGGATAATACAGAAGAGGTATTGGACATTGTTAAAAATGAAACAGGTATCACAATACATGTATTGACAAGTGAAGAGGAAGCAACCTTAACTTTTGATGCCCTTAAAGGTAAAGATTTAGATAGAGATGAAGGAGTGCTCATTGATGTTGGTGGGGGAAGTTCTGAAATAACAGTATTTGAAAATAACACTCCTTTGGATGATGTTAGCCTTCCTGTTGGGTCATTGTTGATGTATGAAGAGTATGTCTCATTGATGTTTCCTAATGAAGAGGAAAAAGAGGCCATTCATCAGAGAGTTGTTGAAGAAATAGAAAAATCAGGTATCGAAAAATATGACCAGGAAATCATGTTTGGTGTAGGAGGTACAGTTCGTGTAATAAACAAGATGCTCATACATTTGAACCTCAAAGATGAGACTTCACCTTTAATCCCGATTCATTTACTGGATACAATTCTTGATGAATTAAAGACCAATACTAAAGAGGATTTTGATAAGGTATTACAGGTTAAAGCTGAGCGTATACATACCTTGATTCCTGGACTTATAATTATTAAGACTATAGCAGAATATTTTGAGGTTGAATACTTGCATATAATCCACCACTCCTTAAAGGAAGGAGTATTGCATTCAATAATACATAATTAGTAGAAATTTTATTATGGAGGATTTTAAATTAAAAAAAGAGACTTTTCATATACACAAAATAGGGAATTGTCCTGGTTGAAATTTGATGAGCGTGTTCTTTTTGAAGCAAATGATAAAAATGTTCCTTTGCTTGAAAGATTACGTTTCATTTCTATTTTCACAAACAATCTTGATGAATTTTATATGGTTCGATGTGGTAGTTTATACGATTTGACTTTAGTTAATAAGAAGGACATAGATAATAAAACTGGTTTCACACCTCATCAGCAATTAACTGCCATATTTGAGGCTACCGTGCCTCTTTATAAAAAAAGGGATGAAATCTACGATAAAGTTAGTAAAAAGTTAAGCAAATACCATATTACAGGATATAAGTTCGGCGATTTAAGTAGTGTCAGAAAAAAATATATTTCTAAATATTTTTATGAGAAGGTAATGCCTTTATTATCCGCACAGATTATTGACACACATCATCCTTTTCCACATTTGACAAATAAGAAATTATATATTTATTCCATTCTCGAAACTCCTGAAGAGAAGTATGATGAGGAGCAAGCTAAGAAGAATGTCATTATGGGATTGATACCTGTACCTGCAACTCTTCCAAGATATGTCAAATTTCATGAAACCAATGAATTCATATTGATGGAGGATTTAATACTAGCATTCACCGAATCTGTATTCTCAAATTATAATGTCATATATAAAACAATTACTTCAGTAACACGAAACAGTGATATCAATCTTCAGCAGACTCCTATTGATGAGGATGAGGATTATAGACATTACATGAAAAAAATTCTTAAGAAAAGAAAGAGGCTGGCTCCTATAAGGCTGGAATTTTATGGGGACAATGACTCCAATTATACAAAGCCCCTTAAAAAGAAATTGGGCTTGCATAAAAATCAGATTTTCACTTCACAAACACCGTTGGTTTTAAACTACATTGAAGATATCATAAGCGAATTGCCGGAGCCACTGGCCAATGAACTGACATTTCCAGAATTTACATCACAAAAGACCTGTCAAATAAACAAAAACATACCTATACTTGACCAGCTAGATGAAAAGGACATTCTGTTGTTTTACCCCTATCAGACCATGGAGCATTTCATTAGATTTTTAAAGGAATCTGCACATGATCCAGATGTATTATCCATAAAAATTACATTGTATAGGGTTGCAAAAAATTCGGAAGTTATTAAATATTTACTAGAAGCTTTAGATAATGGAAAGGAAGTTACAGTTCTTATTGAATTACGTGCAAGATTCGATGAGGAAAACAATATCAATAATGCCGAACTGCTAGAAAAGTCCGGAGTCAATATCATATATGGATTTGAAGAGTATAAGGTTCATTCAAAAGTATGCTGTGTAACTAAAAAACGTGACAATAAAATAAAATACTATACTCAAATCGGTACAGGCAATTACAATGAAAAAACAGCAACACTCTACACTGACTACTGTTATATGACTTCCAACGATGAAATAGGGGAGGATGCCAATGAATTTTTCAACAACTTGTCATTGTCTAATATTAGAGGCCATTATAATAAGTTCCTTGCAGCACCTTCAACATTAAGAAGAGGAATAATTGATTTAATTGACAAAGAGATAGTTAAAGCTCAAAATAATGAACCTGCAGAAATAATGATGAAGATGAATTCTCTCACTGACCGCAAAATCATTGATAAACTGGCCAAGGCATCACAAAATGGCGTTCATATTCAGATGATTATTAGGGGGATATGCTGCATGCTACCAGATATTCCAGACAAAACTGAAAATATTAAAATCAAAGGTGTTGTAGGAAGATTTCTAGAACATTCCCGAGTATATGCATTCGGTAAAGGTGAAGATAGAATTGTATATATTTCCAGTGCAGACTTAATGACACGTAACACTACCAAAAGAGTTGAAATAGCATGTCCTGTAGAAGACCCGAAAATCAAAAACAGGATTATTGAAGATTTGGAAATAATGTTTAAGGATGACATTAAGGGTCGTGCAATAAATAAAAATGGTGATTACGAAAAAATTATACAGGATGAGCATGTTAATGCTCAGGAATATTTCCAGAAAAGAGCAATTAATGAAATGAAGAATTGCACCATTTATGAAGATGAGGGCGAATCTGAAGTATTGAATGATAAGGGAATCAAAAGCAATTCAAAACTAAATATTGATAATACAACATCTAAAGAACTGGAGGAAACAAAAGTTCTTCTGGCAGAAACACAAAAAGAATTAAATGAACTTAAAACAGACTTCAATGAGTTAAAAGGAGATTTGGAAAATTCAATTGACTTTTTCAAGAAACTCTACATAGAACTTTATGAAGTAAAAAGATTAAATAAAAAAGAAGCAGAACCTATTATCCTTAAGGATGCTGTTCTCATTACAAATGCTGAAGATACAAAACAAGAACAGGGCTTTTTTAGCAAATTAAGAAATAGGTTTAAATTTTAATTGTCTTTTTCTCCATATTTTGACAAAAAAATAGAATTGATATCATAAACAAACTCCAGATTCTTTATACAATGGAGTTTGATTATTTATTTTTTTAAGATTCACTGTTAAATTAAGGGTTTTATTGTTAGCTATTTTAATAAATAGTTATAATTATAATGAAGAGGTAGCTAAAACTTTCCAAATTTAAATTATAGTTTCTTACCAAAAGTTTATACCTAATGAGTAATAAATATATATTCATGGAAAAATTTAATAATAAAATTAAGAAACATTTAGAGCTTTATGA
>OMVX01000071.1 GCA_900314605.1 uncultured Methanobrevibacter sp.
AACATCAATTTTAATAGAATCCTCATTAACACAAACCTTCATATTAAAAGAAGAAGGATTGTTTAAACTACCTTTAGGTACTTTAAATATTTTTGATGCGTCAAGAATTTCTAAAGAAATTGGAACATTATTAATGTCAAAATCTAATAAAACACCCTCATCCATCTCAACAGTTTTAGCATAAGTAAAATCTCTTTTAACTTTAACAACTAAAACATCACAAGAAGAATCATAATTATAATCAAGTTCAAAAGAATTATTGTTCACGTTCTCTCCTCCCCTTGTCCTTAGTGTAAGCAGTGATAGCATTAACAATATAATTTTCATCTATTTCAATAATAACATACAAATCCATTGATGGCTTAGTTTCATGAGGATAAATTAATTTGAAACGATTATTAGTAGTTTTCGAAATAGATAATGGGATTTCATTTAATAAACAATTTACAATATAATTAATATCAAGTTTCCTATATAAACATCTTTCCTCAAAATGAGAAGTTATTACCAAATCATTATGATGATGATTTTTCATAATTTCTCTAGCTTCATCAATATTATAATCTCTCACAGTTTATCTCCTTTATAAAAATTAAGTAAGATAACTTTCACAGTAAGGTAGATAATATTATGTGAAAAATATAATATAAATTTTTTCTTTCAATGACTAAATTTTATTATGGTAATCAAAAATTAGGAAAGAATTTATTAAATAGAATTATATTAAATAAAATACTAATATACGATATTTTTAGAACTAACATAGCCATATCCTAGATTTGATGATATTTAATAGTGAATATGAGATTTCTTTTAAATCTAATCTAAATTAAATAAATTTTAGATTATCATTAAATATTTTCATGCCTTAACCCTATTAATTAAATTTATATAACCTAGTTTTAAAAATTATTAATAAAATAATAATACAAGGTGTTTTATGTTTAAAGACGATTGTCCAATTTCTTCACGAGAGGATGATAAATTAAATAGACGAAATTTTGCAGAATCATTAGCAAAGGCTATTACATATTATGAAAATGATAATTGTTTAACTATTTCATTAATGGGTAAATGGGGCTCAGGTAAAACTTCAATTATCAATATGGTCACGGATTATTTGAATAATGAGGCTGAAAGTGAAAATATTATTGTTCACTTTGATCCTTGGTATTTTTCAAATAAAGATAATTTATTATTCCAATTTTTTGATATATTAAGTAATTATATTAACAAAGAGTTTACTGATACTGTTAATACAGATAATCTTAAAAAATTAGGCAAATCTTTAATTAATATGACTTCATTTAATCTTAACTTTGGCGTAGGTTCTATAAATATTGACCCTGAAATTAATAACTCATTAAATGATGAAGAAACATTATTAGACCTTAAAAATAAAATTTCCAAAGATTTTGAAAATTTCGAAAAGAAAGTGATAATCATTATTGACAACATCGACAGATTGTCTGATAAGGAAGTTCAACAGATTTTAATGCTTGTTAAATCATTAGCAGATTTTCCTCATGTAATTTACATTCTATCTTTTGATAAAGATGCAGTTTTAGGATCCCTTAATAATTTACATATTTATTCCCCTGAATCGTTTCTAGAAAAGATTATTCAAATACCTCTCTTTGTCCCAGAAATTATACAAACTCAATTTGATGATCTAATTGCATCTAATTTATATGATTTTTATAAAAATTATCATAAGAATAATGAAACCTTGAAAAAAGATTTTTTAGACATATACTCAGATTTAAGAATATTTTTTAATAATTTAAGAGATTTATACAGATATACTAATATTATAACATTTTATTTTTCAGTTTTTAAGGATGATGTTAATATCAATGATTTTATGTTGATTCTAGCAATGCAATTATTTGAACATGAAATATATATTAAAATTAAAGATAATCCTGATTTATTTTTAGTGCCCCATGAAAATCTAAGAGAGAATAGGTTAGAGGAAAAGAAAAATGAAATTGATAATATTATTAAATTAAATTCCAACTTGCCTAAAGAAGATATTTATAATATTTTATTAAAATTATTCCCAAACATTATAAACTATAATAAAAATTCTTCGTATGAATACGATTATGAAATATGGAAATACAATTTCAGAATTTGTACAAAGAAATATTTTTATAATTATTTCAGCCTTAGTTTAGATAATGAAGATATAAGTATTAAATCATTTGATGAATTATGCAAGTTAACTGATATGGAAAAGATTTCAAAAAGATTTTTAGAATATGATAATAATAATCAAACAAAAGAGCTTTTTGATATGATTATTAATCGTATGAGAGATATTCAAAAAGAAAATGCCCCTTATTTTATAAATTCATTAATAAATATTGGAGATCAATTACATATTCCTCCTAGCCTATTCCGGGATAAAAGAACATATTTATCTCGAATCTTAGACGATTTACTTAAAAAATATGAAAACAACACAGAAAGATATAAAGTTTTAAAAGAGGCTATTGAAAATTCAAAAAATAGTCTGTATACTGCCATTGAAATGCTATCCGACCAAGATTTTATTTATAATAGATTTGATTATACTAATAATAGAAAAGACATTTCAGAAGCTTTAATTGATGAAAAAGATTTAGAACAACTTGAAGAAATGATGGTTTTAAAAATTAAACAATGGGATAAAACTGATAAACTCTGGGATAGTATTGATTTAGATCATATTCTTTATTGTTGGGAGTTTTGGGATAGTGAAACTGATGTGAAAGAAAGAGTTAAAGAATTTATTTCCAAAGGTAAAAATGCACTACGTTTTGCTAAAGGATTTAGAAACATTAATGCCTCTTCAATTCATGCTGATTCTCCTTCTGAAATTATCCGAAAGTTTAATATAAAATCTATGTTAAAATATTTTGAGAATATTAGCGAATTAAAACAGAAATATATTGAAATTTGTAAAAATGAAACATTGACTGATGAAGAAAAAGAAATCTGTAAATCATTACTAAAACAGCTTGATGAAGATGAATAGAGTATTATTTATTTTAATGAATGAAACAGATGAACTGTAGAGGTTTCATAATTCAAAAAAAATTGTGATTTAAACTATAAGAAATTGGAAAAGTTGATAAGATGAATTTATTAATTTCAATTAAACCAGAGTTTGTTGAGAAAATTATATCCCTTGATAAAAAATATGAATTTAGACGCTCTATTTTCAAACGTCCTGTTGAAAAGATTTTCATATATTCTACATACCCTGAAAAGAAAATAATAGGTTATTTTGAGTTTAAAGAAGTAATTAAAGATAACCCAATTAATTTATGGAATAAGTTTTCACATGTTTCAGGAACAACAGAAGAATATTTTTTTAAATATTTTGATGGTAAAGAAGAAGGATTTGCTATTAATATACATAATTTAAATATTTTCCAAACCCCTATAGAAACATCCCATATAAAAAATTTTAGAGCACCACAATCATTTTGTTACTTTGATGAAGATTCATTTTTTAAACAAATCAAAAATAAAAATAATGAATAAATTTATCTTGAATATAATAAACAATTTAATCTGATAATAATGTTGAAATGATACATGACTATTAATAATGAAAATTAGAATTATTCAATGAAAATCTAGTAATGTGCGGAGATTTCAATAGTAGTGTTCTTTTTGATGAAGAACATAAAAACAAAAACTTTTCAATGTTACTGCACTATCTTAAAAAAGATGGATTGGTAGGAGCTTACCATCATTTAAAAAGAGAAAAACAGGGAAAAGAATCTGAAAATACCTTTTTCTATACAAAAAAGTTAAACCATCCTTTTCACTTAGACCATGTTTTCTCAGCACCATATATTACAAAAGACTTACAAATAATTGATAATATTAAATGGATTAAAATGAGTGACCATTACCAGTAGTGTTTGAAATAATGATAAGTAAATTTTGACTGAAATAGTCAATAAAAAAAAAGCTAAAAAGACCTATAATAATATATATTTAATTTTTTTAGGATTTTAAAGAGAAATAATAAATTTAAAAAGAAAAAAATAAATTAAGCGGAACTGAGTGTTGTTTCCATACTTGGAATATTAGCATAATTATTAACTAAAGAATCCAATTTAGTATTTTCATGATGATATTCATTCAATAAACTCATACGAACATCAATTTTAATAGAATCCTCATTAACACAAACATTCATATTAAAAGAAGAAGGATTGTTTAAACTACCTTTAGGTACTTTAAATATTTTTGATGCATCGAGAATTTCTAAAGAAATTGGAAGATTATTAATGTCAAAATCTAATAAAACACCCACATCCATCTCAACAGTTTTAGCATAAGTAAAATCTCTTTTAACTTTCACAACTAAAACATCACAAGAAGAATCATAACTATAATCAAGTTTAAAAGAATTATTATCCATATTCTCCCTCCTTTTATATAACAATTCTGGATAAACATATATAATCTATTTATTTACCTAAATAAACACGAATATATATTTATTCAACTAAGAAATAAAATTTTGCAAATTATTATAAAGTAATTTCATAGCTTTATAAAAACTATAAAATTAAATTTAAAGCAATATATAAATAACTATAAACTTAAATTTAAAGTAATATATAAATAACTATAAAATATATTTTAAATAAACATATAAATAAGTTTAAAATATAATTTAAAGAGAATATAAATCATCCTTAATAGCTTTTAAAAATATATTTAAAGATAAATCTTAGGTGGAAATATGATAAACAATGAGAATCTACTAATCAATTTTATTAATAAACAAATATCCACAATACCAGCTAATTTAAATAGTCAAATTACAAGAAAAAATAAAAAATTTAAACTACGGGAAGAATATTATGAAATCAAAAGAAATATTGATGATTTTTTAGAAGGTGAAGATAATAATAGATATATAATACTACCCGGTTTAAGAGGAGTAGGTAAAACAACACTCATATACCAGATATATGAATATCTTCTAAAAGAAAAAAATATTAAACAAAATCAAATATTATATCTATCTTGTGATAAACTAAATGAACACTTTGATTTTAAAATATTAGATGTAATAGAGTGTTTTTTAAAAGAGCATCACAACTGCACATTAAGAAGCTTAGATAAAGAGATATTTCTCTTTATAGATGAATCACAATATGATTATAACTGGGCATTATCTGGAAAAATAATATATGATGAATCTAAAAAAGTCTTTATGATATTTACAGGATCATCAGCATTAAATTTAGAATATAATGCAGATTCAGCAAGAAGATTATTAAAAAGAAACATTAATCCTTTAAGCTATAGTAATTACTTAAAATTAAAATATGATTTTGAATCTAATCCAATATCAAATGGCCTACTCAATTTATTAACAACTGGAAAAACAGATAAAGCAATCCAAATGGAAAAAGAATTAAAACCTAAATTATATAATATAAGTGGATATAGTGATAATGACTGGGAAGATTTCCTATATTATGGAGGATTTCCATCATCATTATATGAGAAATATCCTGAAAATATATCTGAAAAATTAGTAGAGATTATTAGAAAAGTTGTTATGACAGATATGAACAGTATAGACCGCATATCTAATGAAAGTCAAATAAATAGTATGAGATTATTAAACTATTTGGCCTTACAACAACCAGGAGAGATTTCACAAAATAAGATTGCTAATTACTTAGATTCAAATGCTGTAACAATAAAAAATATTCTAGACATTTTAGAAAAAACACACTTAATATTCCACTGCCAACCATATGGTTCACCATCCAAACGTAATAAAAAACCATGGAAATATTATTTTGCAACATCCAGTTTAAGACATGCCTTAAACATGGATATTGGAAATATAATGCAAGATAGAACAGCATATAAAGGAATATTACTTGAAAATTTTGTAGCATCAAACTTTTTTAATAATAAAAATATTAAATTCAATATATTCTATGATAGTAATAAGAAAAGAAATGTTGATTTTATTATACAGCAAGGATTTAATAAACCTATACCAGTTGAGGTAGGTATTGGCAAAAAAGATAAAAAACAGATATCATATGCTATAAAAAAATATAATGCAAATTATGGTATAATCATATCTACTACAACAACTTCAATAAAAAAAGAAGAAAATATTATTTATCTGCCACCTAAAACATTTTCATTTTTATAATATATTTTTAACACTTTAATCAAATTAGGTTAAAAATAGAATATAAAATTTTTTTATAATATTCTAAGTTTTAAGCAATTCCTTAAACTCTTAAAGATTAAGAAAATAGAATTATATAAAAAAATTATCGTTTTATAATATAATTTAATAATAAACATTAAATTATTCTGATTTTTCTATAATATTTCCAATAAAGTAAGTAAAAATGTGAAAATAACCGTAAAACCATAAAATATTTTAATATTAAGAGTTAACAATAACTCTTTTAAAATACTTCTTTTTTTAAAATATTGGATTATTATAATCAAAAATATATCCCCAATATAAACATGGATTTTTTTAATATTAGTAAACCTCTTCAAATATTTTAAAATCAAAAAAATATGGAAATAGGTTAAATTAAAGAATATCCTCTAAAAATCAAAAAATATGGAAATTTTAAAGAAAAAATGAAAATTTAAAAAAAAAATAGATTATAATTAAAATATCCTTTATATGTTCACTGCTAGAAACTTAAGATTTTTTCGAATTTTTTCTCATTTTTACTACTTTTTTACTACTTTTTTTCAACTTATTTTTCTTTAATTTAGTTAATTATA
>OMVX01000023.1 GCA_900314605.1 uncultured Methanobrevibacter sp.
TTTTTAAATCAAAGAAAAATTAGAAACTTTTTTTAACCAAAAAAATTAATATTTAAAAATTAATATTTAACGCAAGCCTATAAAATTTTACAGACTCAATTTAATTAAAATTAATATTAAAAAATTAATTTAAAAAAAGTAGTTATTTATTTGTAGTAAAAATAATTTTAAAAAAAAGTTAATAAATTCCAATGGAATTTATTTTATATGTTTAATCGATTAATCTACCGATTTCAACGATTTCTGCACTGTTTACATTATCAAGTGCTCTGATAGCTTCTTCGGTAGGTTCAGTTCCACCTTCACCATCATCGACGATAAATTTAACGATTAATGCAACTAATCCAAAAGCAACAGGTTCTTCACCAATTTCATGTAATTTTGCACTTTCAGGTATAGCTCCTTCAATTGCTCCTTTTAATGCTTCTAAATCTACTTCTGGACTTTCTGGCATAACTTTTAAAGTTGCTAAAACTTCTCCCATTATATCTCCTCTTTAATATATTTATGGTCCTTGGAAACCACATTCACAAGTATAAGTGTGACCAAAGGTACGACATTTTTCACATCTAGCAATTAATTTACCACATACTGGACATTTAAATTTTACATATGGTTCAGTAAGTGGAATTTCTTGTTTACAAGATTCACATAAAATTTTTTCCATTTAAACACCTTTTATGTATGTATATTTAAAATTGTAAGTATTACGGTCTTCACCATTAACGATATGATATACCCTCAATGGATATTTCCCATTTACAATAAAACAATCAGTCCCGAACTTAATAAGTAACGAAGGAAGCATTATGTCAATTGATGACTCTTTAAAATTAAGTAGTTTTTTAGCATCAATTTCACTAATAAATTTTGAACCTTTCGTTTTAGGTTTTCGGGTATATATACCATTTACATTTGTAACTATTAAAAGGTTTGCATTTATAAGCTTTGCAATATATGCTGATATTGAATCTGAAGTTACTTCCCATGATTGTTTGAATGGACGATGTTGTTTTAAAATTTCACTACAAATTAGAATGGGTATTTTTCCATTGTCTGATATTTTTTGTGCTTCTTTCATTGTATAGGCAATCTCTGTATGTTTGGTTTTATCATTTAATAATTTTGAAGTTATACTCATACATTCTATTGCAGTTTCATCACATATTTCTGCAGTAAATTTTTTATTATTATCATATTTTCTAATAAGATTTGCAAATTCTCCTCCTCCTGTAATGATAAGTGAAGAGGTACCTTTTAATTTCTCTGCAACTTTTATAGCATCTGTTGGAAAAAGACTACCTCCAATCTTTACAACCCATTTAATAATATTAATCACCTTAAATATTTCACAATAATTTTAAATCACTAGTAATCTTGTCAATTACTTCATCTTCATCAGGTCCAAGTCCTAAACAGGTTATAGTAGATTCGGGAATTTGTGTTCGTCCAGCATCTGTTACTAAACAATTAGCTATATTATTCCTTTTAGCTATTTCTTTAAGTTCAAGAAGATCTTCTAGATTATCTACCTTTAAAACAATTTTTGCACAAGCCTCATCTTCCCATTTTCTTATCTTTTCTTTATCTGATTTTTTATATGCTCCAATTGCTCCATGACAACATTGTGCAGCAATTTTACCTTTTTTCATTTTCAAATCAGTTCGAACTATTATTACTTGTTTCATTTCAATCAATCTTTTTTTACTTTTTTCTAATCATTTTACTATTTTTATTATTCTTTTAATTTTATTTATAAATTTTTTATATGATGATAATAAAATATTAATATTATATAAATTTATTTTTAAAACTTTTAATTTAATTTTAGTTTTAATCTAAAATTAATAGTTTAATATTTTATTTAATTACTTAACTTAGTTAATATTTATTATAAGTAATAAGATTGGAGATATTAGTGTTTAAATTAAATAATAAATTTACTTTTTCATATTAAAGGAGATAAAATGAGTCGTATTTCTATTTTAGACAAGGATAAATGTCAGCCTAAAAAATGTAACTATGTATGTATTGAATACTGTCCAGGAGTTAGAATGGAAGAGGATACTATAGTTATTGATGAGGATAGTAAAAAACCTCTTATATCTGAAGAATTATGTGAAGGTTGTGGAATATGTACAAATAGATGTCCTTTCGGTGCAATTTCAGTAATCAATTTACCGGAAGCATTAGAAGACCCTATCCACAGATATGGTCAGAATATGTTTGAATTATTCCATTTACCTACTTTAAAAGATGGAACTGTTGTTGGTTTACTTGGTCAAAATGGTATAGGTAAATCTACAATTATGAGAATATTATCTGGGGAACTTATACCTAACCTTGGAGATTATGAATCTGAGGCCAGTTGGGATAGGGTTATAGACCATTATAGTGGATCTCAACTCCAATCTTACTTTAAAAAATTATCTGCAGGTGATATTAAAGTTATTCATAAGCCTCAATCTGTGGATGTTTTACCAAAGGTTGTTAAAGGTAATGTTAATGATTTACTTTCAAATGTAGATGAGAGAGATAAACTAGAATATGTTGTAAGTAATCTAAATCTTGAAACAGTTATGGATAGACAAATGGATAAATTAAGTGGTGGGGAACTACAAAGAGTAGCTATTGCAGCATCTATTTTACGTGAAGGAGATTTCTATTATTTTGATGAACCTACTAGTTGGTTAGATGTAAGACAAAGATTAAATGCAGTAAAAGTTATCCGTTCTCTTGCAGAAGAAGGTAAATCTGTTCTTGTTATTGAACATGATTTAGCAACTTTAGATGCTTTAAGTGATAATATACACATTCTATATGGTGAACCTGGAGGATATGGTGTTGTAAGTGGAATGAAAGGTGTCCGTGTTGGTATTAATGCATATATTAATGGATTTTTAAAAGAAGAAAATGTTAGAATGAGAAGAAATCCAATAGAATTTACTATTCGCCCACCAACTCCCGAAGATGAAGGTGAAGTTTTATCTGAATATGAAACAATTTCAAAGGATTATGATGGATTTAAAATAGAGGCAAGTGAAGGTAAAATATATAAAGATGAGATTGTAACTGCTTTTGGTTCAAATGGTATAGGAAAAACTACCTTTGCAAAAATGCTTGCAGGAGAAGTTAAACCTACAAGTGGAGATATTGACAGTGAAATTGAAATTGCATATAAACCACAGTATATTGTAACAGACTTTGAAGGTAGTGTACAAGATTATTTATATATGTATGCTCCAAGTTTTGGTAGTAATATCTTTGAAAGTGAAATTGGAGGACCATTACAATTAAAGGCTTTACTTGATAAGGATGTTCGGTCTTTAAGTGGAGGAGAACTTCAAAGATTATCTATTGCTACAACGTTAGCACAAGATGCAGAGTTATATCTTTTTGATGAGCCTACAGCATTTTTAGATGTTGAGCAAAGGTTAATTGCAGCTAAAGCTATTAGAAAAATAGTTGAAAGTAGAAATGTAGCAAGTTTGATTGTAGATCATGATATAGTATTTATTGATTATATCTCAGACAGGGCAATGGTCTTTAAAGGTAAACCTGGTATTGAGGGTTGTGCTTCTGCACCTACAGATTTAAGAACCTCTATGAATGAATTCTTAGCTGATTTGAATGTTACATTTAGACGTGATAAAGAAACTAAACGTCCGAGGGTTAATAAATATGACAGTTACCTTGACCGTGAACAAAAACAGGTTGGAGAATATTATTACTTAAAGGATTAATTTTTTTTTTTTTAAGTAATAATTCTTTTATTTTCTATTGTTTCTCGTTTTATATCTTTATAGTTAATATAGCTAGATATTTTATTGTTTACTCATTCTATTATATCTTTATAATAATACAAAGCATAAATTAAATAAAAAAAAAAATAAGTTATTATAATAACTCTTTTTTCTTAGTTTCAAATTCTTCTTCTGTTAATAATCCTTGTTTATACAATTCAGCAATTTTAACAATTCATCAGCATTGCTAGTTTCTTGTTTGATTTGAACTGTATTAGGAGTATCTTTTTGAGCCATATAATCTTCAAATCTTGTTTGTACTTCAGAAACATCTTTTTCAGAAAGCCATTTTAATTGTACGCTTTCAGCTGATTTTAAATGTATAAACAAACTATTAGATAAATTAACCTTACCTCTAGCATCATAATCAATACTAGAGACATTTCGGAAGAAAACTTTTCTTATACCTAAGTCAGATTGCAATATTGTTGATTCTTTAGCAATAGCAATAGAATCATCGAATAAAGCAATAAATGCTTGGACGGGTTCTCTATATTTTTTATTTCCAAACGAATGTGATCTTTCTTCTTCAAGTGTGCATGAAAAACAATAAGCCTCATCAATTAATATCCTATTTTTTAAATAATTGTTTTAGCCTATATTCTTTATTTAAAGATTTGTCAGACTTACCTTCAAATGTAACTTTTAAAAAATCCTGAAGATCTTCAGGAGTTTTAATTAAACTAGTATCATATCCTTTATCAAGAACATCATATTTAATAGAGGAAGTATCTAAATCCATTAATTCATCTAATCTATGCTCAATATTATCAGCAGATAATGTTCCATATTCAAATTCATCTTTTAATATTTTTTTAACATAGAGATAATTCGCTTGAATCACTGATTTTCCATGTTCTTCTGCTTTTTTAATAAAATAAGGACTAATAGATATACCGCCCACATAATTTTTTAATTTTTCATCGAATTCTTTTTCTTCAGGAGTTTTGTTATTAAATAATCCATTATTAGTATTATGTTTTTTTGGTTTTTTCTTATAGTAATCCTTATCTTTATTAGTTTTCGTTAATACATCAGTTTTTTCTTGGGGAGTTTTATTGTCTTGTTGAGTTGGTTCTAATTTAAAACCACATTTTGGACAAAATTTGAAATTCATATTATCTAATTTAAAACCACATTTTGGACAAAATTTGAAATTCATATTATCTAATTTAAAACCACATTTTGGACAAAGTTCATTAATATCACCATTTTAAGATTTAAAGAGATTAAAAGAATTGGAAAAATAAAAAAAATAATAATATTGTTTTATTTTTATGTTTATTTTATTTTATCTATAATCTTTTATCTTTTTACTTATACTTATTTTATAATAATATTATAATTAAATTATAATTTGATTTATATTATTTTATTTTATCCACATTATATTTTTAAAATATTGATCTACGACTAGTTTTTTCTATTTTCAATTCATATTTAGATTTAATAGTATCATAATCCTTTTGATAAAATGGACATTTTTCAATACATATTCTGCATGCTTCCTCTAGCCCTATACATTTATTTTCAATTAAATTTCCTTTAAAATCAAATGCTTTTTCAGGGCAATGCATATTACATTTACCACAACTGAGACAATATTCAAATATCCATTTATATTCATCAATTTTTTCTTCTTTAAAGTTATTAATTGATGTTGTAATTGCAAAAATCTTTGAAGCAGGACCTTCTTTAAATATCACTGCTTTATTTCTTCCTAGTTTTCCACATTTGGAGTTTTCTGCAGACTTTTTAATCTCTTCTTCAAGTTCTATTGAATCTATAACTTCGCTATTAAATCCTTTGGACCTTAAAAAGTCAGATAATTTAAAAACATTAGTTACAATAATTTTAAATTTTTTATCTAAACCTTCTTTTTTATAATATTCGCTTTTAAGACGTAATAGGGATGGATTCATGTCACATCTAAGTAAAATTATGCTATTTGAATTTTGAGAAAATTTATCTTTATCTTTAAAGTGAATTCTACCATAACTTAATCCTGTAAATCCTAATGATTTTGCAAGTTTTTCAAATTCATAGATTGCATCATCACTAATTTCATTTTTAAACTCTGTTGGATTGTCTACTTCTGATTCATCCTTTATTTCTAGTGCCCCAAACATTTTCCATTCTCCTTTTAAAATAAATAGCTTGTTAAGTAATTACTTCCTTACATAGAATATATTTTCAAATAATATGATTTAGTTTTTTCATTTTTTTCTAAATTTATAATTTTATAATATTTTCCACATACTTTTACCTACATAAATTTGTCATCTAGGTATCATCAAATTATATGTTTTTAATTTTTATTATATTTAATTAATTGTTATTTTAATTTATTAAATTCTTACTTCCCTTATATCCGATATTATTTAATTCATACATTCCACATACATACTCATCATACCTATTCACTCTAGCTTTTTTTTATAATTTTTAAAAATTCTAAATTTCTTTTATTGATTTTTTTTAAATTAATATATTGTATTTAAAGGAGAGTTGCAACTGAAAAGATATAAAGAGATAAATATATTTTTTAATTAAAAAACAGTTTATAATTATAGGGTGGTTTAAAAAAGGTAAAAATAGCATTTAGATTTAAGAAAAATTATTTAAAAGTAAAGATAATTTTGATAGGAAAAAATATTATTTTTTCCTTAGTGTTTCAACAGCTTTAGGGAATTCCTCACAAAAGACTTTAATTTCTTCTGTAGGGATAGAAAAGCTTACACGTAAATAATTATCTCCATATAATTTACTGGTATAATTTCCTTCCCTTGTAAAAATGTCTTTTTTAAGAAGATAATTAGACATATCTTTAGCTTTTATCCCTGCACCAGTTAAATCTATTACCATCATATTTGCATCAGAAGGATATACAGGTAAAAATACATCATCTACTTTATCAATCATTTCTTTAATTAATTTTTGATTTTCAAAGCTTGTGTTTTTAATATAATCTATCCATTCTGGTTTTGATTTAAGACCAGCAATAGCACCTTCCTGTGCAATAATATTAACTCCTAAATCATTTACAACAACATTTTTAATATTATCAATAAGTGGTTCTACTCCAATTACAGCACCTATTCTAACTCCAGCCATACCGTAAATTTTTGAAAAACTATAGATTGTTAAAGTATGTTTAGGTGCATATTTAGCTGTAAGGAAATGCTCTCTTGCAAAATCTCTGTAAGTTATATCATGAATTAAATAAATATCATTTTCTATTGCAATTTCTGCAAATTCTTTTATTTCTTCTTCAGTATATGAAGTACCAAGAGGATTTAATGGATCTATTAAAACAATAATTTTTGTATTTTCATCTATATTTTCCCTTACAAGTTTTGGTGTTAATTTATAATTACACTCTTTATTATAGATAGGTACATATTTAACTTCATGTGCAAACCTTTCTGCAAATGCTCCAATAATCAAATAACCTGGATCACAGGTAATTACATTATCTTCTGGTTCTAATAAACTATGCATACATAAATGTAATGATTCTGTTGCACCTGCAGAAATATAAACAGACATATTTTCAAGGTCTAAATCTTTTAAAATTAATTCGTGTAATTCTGGAAAACCTTCAGGTGCAGGGTATTTACAGTATTCTTTATTTTTAATAGATTCAATCATTGCATTATTAATATCATCTTCATGGTGTAGGTGGTTAGTATTTTGCCCCATCCAAATAAGATTTTTATTTTCAAAAGTATAATTAAAAAAATCATTAGCAGTTTTAAATCCTTCTGGAGGTAATTTTTGACTTTTTTTATATTTTTGCTCAGGGACATTTATTTTTTCCACTGTTTCATTGTTTTTATCAACAGTCATTATATCACAAAAATTATTTTATTTTAATAGTAATTATTTTTAAAATATAATTTAAAAAATTAAAATACTTATTTTTTTAAAATTCATTATTTTAAGTATTATTAATCTTATTTAAATATATTAAAATAGAATTTAATCAATTCCTTTTATTATTAATCTATCCTTTTTTATTTATTTTTTATATATTTATTTTTAATTATTTATAAAATTATTTATCTATTCATTATAGTTTTTTTTTAATTTTTTTTAACTTTTTTATTTCAAAATCAGTTATAAATTTCAAAATCAATTATAAATTAATTTATTTATTATCATTTAATACTTAATAATAATCATTAATTTTTTAGACAATTTATTTAAAAGATTATATAATATTTTAAATATATTATAAAAAAATTATTTTCAGGTTAAATCATGAGTTTTAGAACACGTAGAATTATTTTTGCATGTCCATTTTTTGGTATTTTTTATTTTTTCCTTATAAAATACCTATTTTTATTACTTGGAGGATTAAATGATTGGATTATTTTATATATTACTTTAGCTTTAGCTCTTTTACATATATTACCTACATTATTTGAAGAGAGGAAATCTCGATTTATTACAAGATTATTTGCTAATATTTATGGAGTCATCCAATGGTTATCAGTTATGTATTTAATTGAAATAGCATTAATTTATCTTTTTTCATGTTTTATAAATTTAGATGCTTATATTTTACCCTTACTTTCTATTGTTCCATTAATTGGTGTATATGCATATTATCATGCTCATAAAATCATTGTTAAAGAAAAAACTATTGTTATTAATAATTTGAGGGAAGAAATTAATATTGCTCATATTTCAGATGTTCATTATGGTTCTTTAATGAATGATGGTGCATTAAATCGATTGAAAAATGCTTTAGTTCAAATTAGTGATGATGTTGATGTAGTTATTATTTCTGGGGATTTAGCAGATGGGTCATGTGTAGTTAATGAAGATGATTTTTATCCATTAAGTAAGATTAATATTCCTATAATTTTCACTCCAGGTAATCATGATTATTATCCTGGAATAGAGAATGTAAAATCTGCATGTAGAAAAGCTAATATTAGAATTTTGGATAATGAAAAAATGGAATTTAATGGTATTAATATATTTGGATATTCATTTAGTTTTTCTAAAATTCCTCAAGTATCTGAGGATGAATTATATAACAGTATCCTCTCTGATGGAGCTAATATTATTATTTATCATACTCCTAAAAATTGGGAGGTTTTTTCAAAATTAGGTTTTGACCTTCAACTATCTGGTCATACTCATGGAGGACAATTTCATCCAGGAATATTTTTTTCTAACCTTATCTTTGGATATAATAAAGGATTATTTGAAAATAAGATTAATAATAAAAAACATTATTTATCTGTAACTACAGGTATTGGGGTAATGGATTTTCCAATGAGATGGGGTACAGATGCTGAGATTGTAATATTAAAATTAAAAAAATCATAAAACAGTTTGGAATAATTTAGCTTAATAAAATTCTTTTTTATTAAATGGATTAGTATGGGGATTCAGCTTGATGTTAAAACTTATTTTTAAATTTTAGAAGACTTTTTTAACATTATCAGATTTAATCCAAATCCTTTTTCCATTATAAGTTACATTAATCTTATCTTTATTAATACTGTGGATAGAACTTATGTGCTCTTCACCATATATCTGATATATTATACTCATTCCCTTTTTAAGAATATACTCTTCTTGGTTTAATCTTACAATAATTTCTTCTTCAGATAATCCATTTTTAAATTCAGTTATTTTATTATTAGTTTCGTATTGTTCTTTTTCATTTTCTTTATCATGATTATTTACAATATCTTCTAAAATAACATCATTATTAGTCATAGGTTTTTTGTATATTGTTTTATCTTCTTGATTTACAGGTTTAATATTTTCAATATAGTCAATATTTTTTCTTAGTTTTTCTGATTTTTGTTCTGTTTTAACCTTTTCATTTAGTGTTTTATAACTGTTATAATTATTATTTGAATCTGAAAAAGTAACAGGTGTTTTCTCCTTTTTATTTTCAACAGGTAATTTCTTTTTAATTACATTAAGTTTTTCCTGATGAGGGGTATGTGTTTTTTTCCTTTTATTATGTCTTTTTTTAGTTTTATTTCTAGTTTTTATTTTATTATCCGGTTTTATATATTCAGTTTCTTCAGATTGAAGTTGCTTAACTAAATTTGCTCTTTTAGCATTTTCGTCAATTATTGTATCACTATTTGGATTTGTTTTTAAGCGAGGCTTTCTATTTGTTATAGGGCTTTCTCTTTTTTCAATATGTTTTTTCTCGTTGTAAGCTTCGTATGTTTCATTTATTTTGTTAATAAACTCTGGAACTTTATTATAATGTGTTTCATCAGTTTTTAAAGGTTCCTCCTTTTCATATTTAAGTTCTTCTATTAAAGAAATACTTGACCTTGTTTTTAGAGGGGTTTTTCTATTGTTTATAACTTTTTCTTCCAAATCATCTGTGTCACTATATATTTGAGCTTTAGGTGAGTATATAATATTTGCTAGATAAATTATAGCTCCTATAAAGAAATAACATATAACATGTATATCAAGAATTCCTGTTTCAATACCTATTATAGAATAAGTTAAAATTATTGCATAGATACAGATATAAATATAATTTTCAGTTTTCTTTAGAAGTTTATATCCGATTCCAAGAATAGAACCAAGTGAAAACATACCTACTCCAACACCTACTTTTCCAAAATCTATTATCATTCCTCCAATAAGTGTAGGAGTAATTGTTATTCCATTTCTCCATGATATTAATTTTCCAACCATCATTCTTGGGCCATAATCACTTCCAGGCAAAGTTTTAAGTATAAATCCTCCATGCATTAGACCAAAATTTCCAGATAAAAAGTCTAACTCATTTAATACATGAACTGTAAAATCAACACGGCTTTGTAATGTGTATATTGGATTAATAGCACTTGTAATCATCATTTCATTTAAAGATCTTATATATCCAATTCCAATTATTCCTACCATTCCAATGAATGCTAGGACGATGATTTCTGTAATTGAAATGACTTTTCCATAATATCCAATTATAACCATCACTAGGAGTAATGCAAGTATAGGTGTTCTATAAGCTAAAACTAATAATATAATTATTCCAATCAAAGTTAAAATTAAGAATCTAATACGAACAGCTTTTCTTGTTAATTTATTTTCTTTGTAGTATTGAATATAAACTGATTCGATAATTGCAATTGAGGGTATAATTAAAAATACGGGCATAGTTAGTGAAGCTTTCAGTTGGTATCTAAGTGTAGGGTTAAGTAAGGGTATTCCTTTTACATATCCTAAATTTATACAGAAAAAGATTATAGAAAAAACAAATAAAACTAAGCCAATTGCATAAATGTCCTCTACTTTAAATTTTATGAAATTATTTTGACCTTTTTGATTTTCAGTAGAAATATTATTAAAAAAGAATTTAGGTATTATTAATGTTCCAACGATAAAGGAAACAAATCCTATTATAATTGTATAAACTAAACTGAAATAAACAGTTTTAATACTCAGAAGAAAAAATAGGCCAAATAAAAAAAGTACAATTAAAGGGGAAAGTAAATCTTCCCTTAAAATATTACTTTTAATGTTAATAAGTTCTTTTTGAGGATAAAATTTTAATATATAACAATTTAACAATGATTTTTCAAAAAAATAAAAAATATTAATTAGGGTACTGAAAAATAAGGAGTTTCTTATTTCTATTTCTATTTTCCTACATATTTTAGCTATTATTGAATAAATTAGATTCATTTTATCCTCATATTATCAAATTTATCTTACTAATTAGTTTAAGTAATCTTTTTAGTGTGAATTACATTATAATTGTTTTTAATATCATTTAATTCTTGATTAGTGCAATTATAAATCCTAATAGTAATATAATCACTTTGACCATTTATACTAGGGCAGTTTTGATTAGCAATTTTTAAATCTTCAATTTTTGCTTTTGTAACAGTTATAGCTTGGTCTTGATAAGAATATTTAACTGAAGTTCTTTTTGTTGTTTTAAGAAATTCATTATACATTCTCTGGAAACTTAAACTATCTGCTTCCTGACAAGAAATAGTCGTTGTAATTTCAATGTTATCGTATTTATCAATACCTTTACATAAATCATTAAAACTTTCTATAGCAATAGGGGCTAATTTTACTTCTGTAACATTGGAATATTGTTGTCCATCAATACTCATAGTCATTTGATTTATATAAACATCTGCATTAGGTGTGCTTTTATAACTTCCAATAAGGACTTTCCCTTTTTCACCATTTACAAGCATTTGAATGTATTTGTCATTAGGATTTTCATCAGACCACGTAATCACTCCGTCAAGAACAACAGTATTTCCATTACTTACATTTGTTCCTGCTATATGAGTTTTTACAACTTCTCCCCTATTGTAAAAATCTAAATATTTTGGAGTGGCTTTATCAATCGTTGCTACATCATAAGCTTCAGATTCAGTCTCTTCGGAATAAGGGCTTACATGATATACTCCCATTATTACGACTAAGGCAATTCCAATGATAACAAGCAAATCTATCCAGTTTGCTTTTTTTAAAAATTCCGGTTTTTTCATATTTTTTTATCCTTAAATTTTTTTTGTATTATATCTTGAATTTTTTTAGTTATTATTAAATATTGTAATTATTATTATTTATTATTTTTTATAGTCTACTTTTTTTTGTTTATGATTCATTAATTAAAAAAGTTAGTATATTTTGTTTATTTAAAAATAAGAATTCAACCTTTTTTATTTAAAAAATTAAACTATTATAAGTCTTTTTATAACTATTATATAGTTTTCTTTAAAATATTCATTTATTCATTTAAAATAATGATTTAATATTTTATTCAATACATTTATCAAATAATTTACATATGATTATTTTCTTCACTTTAATTTTTTTTTAATTACACTAGAGTAATTTATATTTAAAAATTTAATTAGTTTATTTTAGGGAGTTATGTTGTAGGTGATGTTTATATTTGTTTTTAAATTTTTTAATTATTCTTTATAGATTGCTCCAACAGGACAGACTTCTACACATTCTTCACAATCTTCACAAAGGTCGTTATTAATAACAATGCTGTAGGCTTTTTTTTTAATTGCTTCGTTAGGACAAACATCTATACAATCTTCACATACTCCACATTCATCCATATCTATTATCATTTTATCACCATTATGTTAAGTTTATCTCTTTTATTAGTTAAGTTTTATTTTAGTTTTTTCTTTAAATTAATTAAAGTTTTTTATAAGTTTTCTATTTTCAATATATTATTTTATTATATTATAGTTAATCTTAAGGTAAGTTAATTTCCATTATTTTCATATAAATCATTAATATTTATATACTTTTTTACAAATTTTATATCAGCTATTAAGATTTATTTTTCATTTAATAATAAAAAAATAGTTAGCTTTATATACTTTGTTATCAAACATTTATATTGTATGCAAGGGTGCCCGAGCGGCCAAAGGGGGAGGACTTAAGATCCTCTGGTGTAGGCCTTCGAGGGTTCGAATCCCTTCCCTTGCACTAAGACTTTTTTATATTATTTTTAAAACGCTTTAGTGGCTCAGCTGGTAGAGCGCCACCTTGGTAAGGTGGAAGTCGGGGGTTCGAATCCCCCCTAAAGCTCTAATTAATTTCTATTTTTATCTATTTTATATTTTGTAAAGAATTTCAATATTACATTATTTTAATTTTTAAAATTTTAGATAATCTTATTTATAAGATAAATACAAAATTATATTTAATAGATTGAATATTACATATTATTTTAATTAAAGTTTTATTTCAAAATTATAATAAAATTTTTTTTATTAATTTATATTATTTAATTAAATTAAAAAACAATAATCAATGGTGGTAATATAATGGTAAAACCTTTTAAAGTACTTGCATTAGGACTCACATCTGGTTTGTTAGTTTTTTTAACTTCACGTTTAGGTTTAACAGGTACAGTTATAGGTTCAGTTATATCTTCTATTGTCTATAATGCTATTCAAGGGTATATTGATGAAAATAAAATAGGTCATCATGGAAATATAAAATTAACGCGAGAACATCTTGATTCAGATTTATTTTATATTTTGCCAATTGCAGTAATTCTTTTTATTTTAGTTATTTATTTATTTTCTTTTTCAGTTTCAGGAGAGACTGTGTTTTCAAATCTTGAAGATGCAACCCATAATCATTTATTTAAATTTATGGGTATTGGTTTAATAGTTATGGGCATATTTCCAACTTTTCAAAGTAAGACATTTAAAAGAATTAATGGTATATTATTAATATTTTCAGGTTTAACTCTTTTACTTTGGGGATTTTTAGATGAGTTTAAATTTTCCTTTGGAAATATGGTAGATACTTTTGTTAGTATGTATTTCCCTTTAGCATTTATTATTTGCTTAATTTTAATTTATGTTATTTTAACTATTCTGTATAATGGTTTGAAAGAGAATTATAATAATAAAAATAAGCCAACAGATAATGATTTTAAAATTAATAATAATCATTCTAATGTTAGAGTTAATAAACCTCATATGAATTCTAATGTTCATATGAAATCTAGTAATATTAATTCATCTAATCTTAGGGATGATTATATTAAAAATAATAATCATGGTCATAACAATATTAATAAAAAGGTTTTTAATAGGTTAAAAAATCGTCATGAAGTTAAATCTGACAAAATAAATCATCAAAATGATTCAACGAAGGATAACTCTGAAATGACCATAAATACTTCTAAAAATGGTTTTAAATATTATTCAAATAAAAAACATTAATTTTTTTTTTAATGCTTTAATCATTTTGATAAAATTTTTCCACACAAGTTTTTTCTATTTTCAAACGTTTTAAAGAGGTATTTAATTAATTAATTTTCTTTATAAATTTATTGAATTTTAATTTCTTTTAAAAAGCTTTAAATTATTTAATAAATAATTATTATATAGAAATAATATTTCTCATAATAAGAATTATTTAAAGATACTTTAGGTGTTATATGACCAGTAAAAGTAACAGAACCTTAAAAGATATGTTAGATATTATAATATATGAAAATCCTTCTACTCAACAAGAAATTGCGGATAAGTTGGGAATTAGTCGTCGTTACGTTACTCAATTAATGCAACCTTTAATTCAGGAGGGAGTAGTCAAAAGGTCTTATATGATTGATTTAGAGACTTATGAAACTCTTATGGATAGGTTGGATACTAGTATAGATTCACCACAACATTCAGGTAATATTTTAATAACTAGTATGTTAAAAAGTATGAAAAATCATGTTAAAGAGGAGTTAAAAGTTTCAGTCGAATCATTACTTGAAAATGACTCTGATAAAGCAGATGAAGCTTTAAAAATGGATTTTACTACTAATAATATTTTTGAAAAGGTTAGAACTTCTGTTGAAACAGTAGTTAATATAGATCAACAATTTCATGTTTCAAAAACAGTAATCTACAATGAAATAGCATATGATTTAGAACGTATTGGTGATTACTGTGGTCATATTGCCAAATTTGTTATAAATAATGTTTATGAACCAGAAAAAGATCTTTTAAAAAATATTAAAAAAATGTATAAATTAAATGTAAAAATGATTGATTTTTCTATGGAAGCTTTTTTAAAAGGAAAAATTGGGCTTAAAGAGGATTTAATGGATTTGGAAGAAAAAATTCATGAGATTCAAAAAGATGCTATGGGGCAGATAGCAACACAAATGGCAGAAACTTCTTTTGATGATAAAGAACGTTCTAATTATTATATTTATATCTCCCGTGTAATCAAAGCATTTGAGAGGATAGGGGATATTTGTGTTGAAATACTTGATAGTGCTGGTGAATTCCATAAGAATATTCCTCGTACTATTACTCCTCGTGCATTTAGAGGATAATTTATTACTTTAAATAATTTTATATTTAAATACGTCTTTTTTTTAATTATATTTAAATAAATTTAAAATCATGATAATATATTTTGATTAAATTAAGTATATATTTCTTTATCAGATGTAATAAACTTGTATAATGCCATAATCAAAATATTTAATCCTATTATAATAACTGTTAAAACAGGAACTATGAAAGCAACAATTAATGCTGAAATATAACTGCCAAATAACAATATTCTAGCTTTATTATCTCGAACTTCATCTGCAGGGGCTTCAGGATTAATCTTAGTAATTTCAATATCTAATTTTTGGAAAGTTAATATCCATAAAATCAAAACAATCGAATATATTGCAGAAGATAATGTTTCTCGAGGGGCATGTCCAATCAAACCAGTTGCAAAAGGGATTAATGTGATAAAAAATAGCCATATTCCATTTAAAATGAATATTTTACTGTTAATAATTTCTGCTTTTTCAAATGCATTATGGTGTGATCTCCATGATAAATAAATTAATGCAAAACTAATAATATAAGAATAAAGAATAGGTATTTGACTAAGTAATGAATCAAGAGTAATAATTTTCGGAATTTTTAATTCTAAAACCATAATTGTTGCAGCAATTGCTACAATTCCATCAGTTAAAGCAATAATCCTATCTTTATTCATTAAATCCCCTTTATTTTATATAATAATTACTATGCTTTTATTAATTCTTTTTATTAAAAATTACAATTTTATTTATAAAATTTTTATTTTTCCCATTTTATTATATTAAAAAAATTTTTAAAAATTTAATAAGATTTTTATAAATCTTTTTTTTTTTTTTTAAATGAAATAAATTAAAAAAATTTAATCTATTTCAGAATATAATAGTCCTGTTGCCATGTAAGCGAAAAATATTAAATATGCATCTATTATTATAATAAGAATTCCGAGCATAGGAACATATCCTACAATCCATATAAGGATTATATTAACAATTAAGAATATTAAAATAACTGTAAAGAATGTTCCAATAACTTTTCCAATGCCTATTTTTTCAATATCTTTAAATACTTCAATTATATTTAAAGCATCACCTATATATCCAGTTTTTGCTAATCTTGCTTCTGCAATAAATTGGGCAAGGGTAAAGATTATAAATGAGATGATACCTACAATTATAGTTATTAATATTGCTATTAGTAAGTCTGCAATTAATGCATCAGGAACATAAAACATAGGGGGAAGAGTTTCGGCACTAGTAGTGTTTGCACCTATTAAAAAGTATATAAGTTCATCAAACATTTCTCCTATCATTGCTCCTATATAAATTAAGAAACTATCTATAATTGCATTTATAATTACTATTATACGGCCTGGAATATTTGTAATTAAAGCAGTTAACGTGGTAATTAATAAAGGAATTACATAGTAAACAAGTTTTACAATTAAATCTTTAATCCCCATTTTCAAATCTTCTATCCATTCAAATTCAGGAGCAACATCACTTGAATCTATTCCAGATTTTATAAGTTTAATTCCATATCCCCATTGTATGATAAATATACTAAATCCAATAATGAATGTTATAATGCCTATTATTCCTTTTATAATATCTCCATTAGAGCCATAGAGTAATCCACCTATAGAAAAGAAACCTATTACAATTGTCAGTACAGTATATATTGCAACAGGTCCTAAATTACTTTTTGGAAATACAAATGATTCTTTAATAATATCTTTTATATTCATTAAATCACCTATTATGATATTTTTTTTAAAATAAAATATTTCTTTAAATATTATTTTAATGATGCAAATTTATTTTTTATTAAAATTTTTATATTTTTTTATATTTTTACTATCTCATTTTTTAATATTTCTATTTAAATTGATTTATTAAACCAAAGGCCTTTTTTTTTTATGATAAAGTAATTCTAACCATGTTTATAATATTTTTTTTTAAATTATTTTTTTTCTTGTTTGAATTAGATATAAAAAGATTTTAATTTTATAGTAATTAAATTTTTTCAGTTTTAATCCCTTTTAGTAGGTTTTAATAGTTTTAAAATTTTTTTCATTAAAAGTTTCTAAAACAAAAATTTTTTATAAATTAAAATCCTATTATACTTTATGAATATTGATATCACTCATAGCAATTTTGTTTTAAAAGTTAAAGAATTAAATTACAAAGATTTAATTATATTTTTAATACCTTTTACAATTTTTATGTATTATCTTTATGTATTTAATCCAGGGTTTTTAACTTTTGATTCTTATAATCAAATGCATCAAATTGCTACAAATTCTTATAATAATTGGCATCCTTTTTTCCATACATTTATTGAAATGCTTTGTCTTAAATTATACGCTAGTCCTATTTCCGTGTGTATATTACAGATTTTAACATTTTCAACTATGTGGATGGTTATCTGTAAATATTTTAGAAATGATAAGGATAAAAAGTTTAATAAAGTTTTTATTTTACAGGTTATACTTACATTAATCTTCTCTTTAATTCCAATTAATGCAATTTATGCTATAACTCTTTGGAAAGATATTTTATATAGTTATAATTTAATGTTTGTGTGTTTTTTAGTTAAAGTGTTATTGGATAGAAAATGCAATGTGAGTATTGGTTTTGGGGTTATTATGGCTTTATTTATGGCGTTCGCTGCTCAGTTAAGGCCTAATGGTATTTACGTTATTATATTGATGATAGTGATTCTATTTGTTTATCTTTTTAGAAAAAATAGGTCAAATAAAATTCATACTATAATTCCTGTTCTAACGGTAATTTTTATTTTATTAATTGGGTCATTGAGTGTAGTTTACCATGTTCAAGATTTGCCAAGAGATGCTTTAATGTCAAAATCAACCCAAATCCTTGCAGATTATGATTTGCATCTTAATTTGAGTGATAAAGATAGATATATGATTCATAGATTAGTTGATGAAAAAAGGATAAAATATTATTATTCGCTTACATCTGCAGATCCAATCTTCTTTGAAGCAAGTCAAAAGGTATTTAAGCATAATAAATTTACATATTTAACAATGATTATGTCTTATTCTGTGAAAAATCCTCTACATTATTTAGAATTCTTATTTGGTTCTTCACCATTAGTATGGAATGTTCATAGAGATTCTACATGGAACGGAGCAGAATTTGGTTTAATTCACACTATAAATGGTAAAAAGAATTTTTTTAAAATGAATCATAGTAAACCAGTAACTAGTTTTGAAAATGCATCATTTGCAAATAGGGGAAGTGCGGAATTTAATAATATTTATTCTATTGCAAAAGCCACTAAAAATCATCCTAATGCTGATTCAGTATGCAATAATCCTGCAGTGTATATGTATTTAGCATTTCTTTGTATGTTAGGAATTTATTTAATAAGTAAATCTAAGGGTATTTTATTTGTTTATCTTCCTAATTTCCTAAATATATTAGTTATCATGTTTTCCATATCTGCACAGGATGTTAGGTTCTTATATTCGAATTTCCTGGTCTTTTATTTACTTGTTATAATCTTAATCTCGGAGTTGGAAAAACATAAATTCTTAAAATAAACTTATTATATTTTATTAAAATAATTAGGATTTATATTCAAAATAAAATAGTACCATTTAATAAATTAAAAAGATTTTATAAAATTTTGTAGAACTATTGTTTAATTAATAAATTAAACATTTTATTTCAATTTTTAAAATAACTTATTTAAATTTCCCAAAACCAAAAATTTTATATAAAAATTTATATAAAGTTAATTTTATGGATGTTAATAATTTTTTCTCTAATATTTTTTCTAAAATTAGGGAGTTAAATTTTAAAGATTTGATTATATTTTTAATACCTTTTACTATTTTTATCTATTATCTTCATGTTTTTAATCCAGGCTTTTTAGCTTATGATTCTTATAATCAATTGCATCAAATTGCTACAAATTCTTATAATAATTGGCATCCTTTTTTCCATACATTTATTGAAATGCTTTGTCTTAAAGTATATGCAAGTCCTGTTTCTGTATGTATATTACAGATTTTAACATTTTCAACTATGTGGATGGTTATCTGTAAATATTTTAGAAATGATAATGATAAAAAATTAAATAAAGTTTTTATCTTACAGATTCTACTTACTTTAATTTTATCTTTAATTCCAATTAATGCAATTTATGCAATTACTCTTTGGAAAGACATTCTCTTTAGTTATAATATGATGTTTTTATGTTTTTTAGTTAAGGTGCTCATTGATAAAAAGGGAAATGTGGGTATTGGTTTCGGGGTTATTATGGCTTTATTTATGGCCTTTGTAGCTCATTTAAGGCCTAATGGCATATATGTTATTATATTGATTTTAGTGATTCTGTTTGTTTATCTTTTTAGAAAAAATAGGTCAAATAAAATTCATACTGTAATTCCTGTTGTAACTGTAATTTTTATTTTATTAATCGGATCATTGAATGTAGTTTACCATGTTCAAGATCAGCAAAGAAATGCTTTAATGATAAAATCATCTCAAATTCTCGGGGATTATGATTTGTATCTTAATTTGTCTGATAAAGATAGAAAAAAAATTTATGAATTTATTAGCAAAGAGGATATAAGACAATTTTATTCCCTTACTTTCACAGAACGTTTGTGTGCCAATGCAAATTTCACGGCATTTGACAATAATAAATTTACATACTTGGCAATGATATCTTCTTATTCTATCAAAAATCCTGCACATTTTCTAGAATTTCTATTTGGTTCTTCACCTTTAGTATGGAATGTTCATAGGGATTCTCATTATGTGGGTCTTGAATACGATTTTAATTATGATTTTAAAGATAAGAAAGCATATTATACATCTGCCCATACTAATCCAGTAACTAGTTATGATAATGCATCTTTTTCAAATAGAGGAAGTCATGAATTTAATGAAGTTTCTTCTTTTGGTAAATTAACTATCGTAAATCCACTATTAGATTCATTATGCAATAACCCTGCTGTCTATATGTATTTAGCATTTCTTTGTATGTTAGGAATTTATTTAATAAGTAAATCTAAGAGTATTTTATTTGTTTATCTTCCTAATTTCCTAAATATATTAATTATCATGTTTTCTATATCTGCACAGGATGTTAGGTTCTTATATTCCAATTTCCTGGTCTTTTATTTACTTGTGATAATATTAATATCTGAGTTGTATAAACATAAATTTATTAAATAATTAGAATATCTTTTTATAAATTAAATATAAATGTAATTAAAAACATATACTAAATAATGAAAAAAATTACCCTACATATTTTTTAAAATCCCATGTTTAGTAAATAAGGTGTATTTAATGAATAAAATAGCGATTATAATCGGAGCTGGACCAGCAGGCCTTACTGCTGCTTATGAACTTTTAGATAAAACAGATATAAAACCTATTATTTTTGAAGCTACCGATATGATTGGTGGAATTTCACAGACTAATGTTTATAAAGGAAATAGGATTGATATTGGAGGCCATAGATTTTTCTCCAAATCTAAAACAGTGATGGATTGGTGGATGAATATTTTACCATTGCAACAAAGTCCATCTTATGACGATAAGATTTTGAATAAAAGCCTTGATTATTCTCTTTTAAATAATATTACTGAGATTGATATTTCTAAAGACTATGCAGAAAATTTAGATCCGGAAAAAACCGATGATTTATTCCTAATTAGAAATAGAATTTCAAGGATTTTGTTTTTAAAAAAATTATTTAATTATCCAATTACCTTAAATTCAGATACTTTAAAAAAATTAGGAGCTTCAAGAACTTTAAAAATTGGTATTGATTATATTAAAACTTTAATTCATAAATTACCTGAAGATAACTTGGAAAACTTTTATATAAATCATTTTGGA
Source organism: uncultured Methanobrevibacter sp. (assembly GCA_900314605.1). GTDB lineage: Archaea > Methanobacteriota > Methanobacteria > Methanobacteriales > Methanobacteriaceae > Methanarmilla. The sequence goes on from OMVX01000023.1 coordinate 21,514, forward strand.
AAGGAATTATACAAAACATTTTTTGAAAAATATACTTATAAAGTATGGGGAATAGAATGTAAAAACATTGCAGCTGATTGGGGTGCACAAAGAGTTAAAGGATTAAATATTTCTAAAGCAATTATCCATGCAATACATGAACACACTAAAACAAATGAGAAAAATGTTGAAACAAGTCTAATAGAACAGTTTTTATATCCTAAATTAGGTCCAGGTCAAATGTGGGAAAATGTTGCTAAAAAGATTATTGAAAATGGAGGAGAAATCCACTTTAATTCTAAAGTCACTGGTTTAATTATTGAAAATAACATTATTAAATCTGTTACAGTAGATAACCAACAGGAAGTTAGTGGAGATTATTTCATATCTACTATGCCAGTTAAGGATTTGATTCATGCTATTAATCATAATAATCCGAGTGAAGTTCCTGAAGATATTTATGAAATATCAAAAGGTCTTGTTTACAGAGATTTTATTACTGTAGGAATTTTGCTAAATGATATTAATCTTAAAAATGAAACCAATACTCCGACAATTAATAATATTTTGCCAGATACATGGATTTATATCCAAGAAAATGATGTAAAATTAGGCAGGGTTCAAATTTTTAATAATTGGAGTCCTTATTTAGTTTCAGACCATGATAAAGTTTGGTTAGGATTAGAATACTTCTGTAATGAAGGAGATGAACTTTGGAATATGAGTGATGAAGCAATGTCTAATTTCGCAATTAATGAATTAGATCAAATTAATTTTGCTAATAAAAGTGATGTTTTAGATTCTGTTGTAATAAGAATACCAAAAGCATATCCTGCATATTTCGGCTCTTATGATAAATTTGATAATATTAAAGGTTTTGTAGATAATTTTAATAATTTATTTTTAATTGGAAGAAATGGAATGCATAGATACAATAATATGGACCATTCTATGTTAAGTGCAATGGAAGCTGTTAACAATATTATAACTGGAAGAGCAGATAACGAGAATATTTGGAGTGTTAACTCTGAGAAAGAATACCATGAAAGTGCTGATAATAAAGGAGATTAAATTTGAGCTCTAAAATTAATCATTTATTTAAAGACAATACTGATAATATTTATCTACAGTTTTTTAGATATTTATTTGTTGGTGGATTTTCATTTCTAATTGATTTCTTTCTACTATACTTTTTCAGTGACATTTGTCATATTTATTATTTAATATCTGCATTCTTATCTTTTATAATCTCATTAATTGTTAACTATTTCTTAAGTACTAAGTGGGTATTTAATCAATCTCAACTTGATAACAAATTAGTTGAATTTAATATTTTTGCTATTATTGGTGTTGGAGGACTTATTCTCACAGAAATATTATTATATGCCTTCACTGATATTTTAGGAATATATTATCTTATATCTAAAATATTTACTACTGCAATTGTAATGTTTTGGAATTTTATTCTAAGAAGAATAATGTTTTATGGAAAGAAATTAACTTAATTAAGAATTTTTCTTTTCACAACTTTTTACGAAATTTCATGTTTACAATAGTCTAATTTTTTTTAATAAAAAGTCATTCCTTTTATTTATACTCTTAATATTTAAAAAAAGGAGAGTTTATTGGATTTGATTATCTATGACATATTTTAATAGTAATTTCATTGAAAACCATTCATCTCTATTTAAATGTTTTTTTAAAATAGAATTAGAAACTTTTAAAGATGCTTTTTTACTTAATAAACCTACTCTATATTGGTCAATAATATGAATAATCATTGAAACATATCCTACAAGCTCAGGGTTTTTGGAAATTTTCATTAATGATAGAATAAATTCTTTTTTTTCTTTTTCACTTTTTACACATACATATTCATTATAGAACTCGTCCAAATTCATTTTAAATCTATCTAATCTTACAAGTGCATTTAATTGATAAGTTGGAGTTAACCATTGAAGTTTAGCTAATGAATCTTTTATGGATCGTGTTACACATCTTCCAATCATTTCACCAATTTTTGCATGTTTACTAATATTTTCTATATAATTTTCACTTTCTAAGTTTGAAAAGATTGCAATTCCATCAGTTCCAGTTCCAGTACCAATTTCATTTGAATAATTGCTTGATATCATCAATTCTCTTAAAGCCACTGCTTTAGCTTCTACAGCAATCATTTCACATAAAAGAAGAGCACTTTCATCTAATTTTCCATTAATCAATATTATTGTGTTAATTGTTCCAGGTTTTTTAAAATCTATTTTATTTAGATTAGCTTCTTTAGAATTTAATTTTGAATCAAGTTTATATTCTCCATTTAATTCATAATATGATCCTTTATCTCCTGCTGAGACAGTATTTACTCTGGCTCCAGCAGTTGTGATAGCTAAAACTTCAATTTTATCATATCTTTCAATTGCAATAGAATATTTTTTTATATCTGCAGAGGTAACCATTCCACTTAGTTTATCATTTTTTAAGTTTAATTGTCTGGTAAAATCTGCAGATAATTTTTCTAGAAACCTCAATATTCCTCCATTGTAGTATTTATCAATATTTTTTTGTGACAACTGATGATTGAATACTGCAGTTAAATCTTCTTTATATCCTCCATTTAACCAGGATGTTACAATACCATTTTTTTTACTTGAAAATTTCACTACTATTGAATCATTATTTAAATATATCTCATCTTGATTTATTGTTTTTGAAATAAGTTTAAAATCTTCTTTTATATCATCATTTCTTATCATTGGAACATCTCTTATTAAATAATAAGTAAAAATAGTATTTTTGAAATATTATTTTCAAATTTAATTTAAATTTAAAGTTTAAAATATATATAATTTCATATCTTAATTATTAATTTATTATTGAAATAAAAAAAAAAAAAATGAAATATTTGTATAAATCTATCTAATTTAGTAAATTTAAAATAATAAATAGAATTATAGTTGTTTACCTAAGTTTTATTCTAAATCATTTATAAATAAATTTAACAAAAGTTTATCAATCAACTATAAAAGAAATAGAATTAAGGAATTGTTTTATAAATACCTTAATTATTTGTTTATTCGTTTGTTGCAGTAGCTGAACTTTGATTAGGGAGATATTTATCTCTAGCTCTTAAAAATATCTTTTTAAACCAGTTATATAAAATAGCTAAAAGTACTGCATTTGTAACACCATGGGTTAAATCATATGTAAATCCAGAAATGATTAATGCTATGATTTGACTAAATTCTAATGTTGGTCCAGCATAGAATAGTGCGGAAATATCGGTTATCCAACCATATAAGAATCCCCATAATAATCCAAATATAAATCTGAAAGGTATACTATCAAATTTAGTAGATAAGTATCCAGCAGATGCTCCCATAAGTCCCCAACCTAACATTTGGAATATGGTCCATACACCTAAACCTGCAAAAAAGCTAGTGACTAAAGCTGTAAGAGCACCTACAAGGAATCCTTCTTCCTTACCAAAAACAACACCTACCATTATTATAATAAATGAAGCTAGGTTTACCATAGGTATTGATATAAAAATCATCCGTCCAGCAGTTGCAATTGCTGTTAGCACTGCAATTAAAACTATAGATTCAACAGTTGGTTTAGACTGTTCATACATTTTAAAAATAAAATATATTATGCCTACAACAAGTAAAAATGCAAATATCAAAATTGGAATTGATAGTGAACTTGAAGCAACTGCCCCACTTTCAGTTATAGGCAAATTATTAACAAAGTTTTCTATTATCATATTAACACCTCTAATATTAATTAATAAAAATAATCATAATTTAATAATTTAATTAAAATCAATAATTCATATTCATTCTAAATCCCAAAAGGACTTTACATCATCTAAAGTTACAGCTTGTGGAATATAATCTTTTACCATTCTATTGACAAATGTTGTATAGAAGTTATTTTCTTCAAATATTAGCTTAGGATTATCATCAATTTGAATATTTTTATCAAATAGCATTAAACAACGTTTACAGTTTTCAGCAACAAAGTCAAGGTCATGACTTGTCATAAGTATAGTCATACCCTGATCTATTAATGTATTTAAAATTTCTGCCATATTCTTATTAGAAATAGGATCTAAACCTTTTGTAGGCTCATCTAAAATTAACACATCAGTATTTTGAAGTAATACTTTAATCATAATTATTTTTTGTTGTTCTCCTCCACTACAATCATAAGGATGATTATCAATTAAATTAGCAATATCAAAGAAATCAATTAATTCTTTAAAACTGTAATTTATGTTTTTAAATTTCAGGTTGTTTAGAATATCAGATTCTATAAATTTCTCTTTTTCTAATTTTAAAAGAGTATTATATGTTTTTTCATTGAATTCATTTGAACCATAATATCCTGAATTTAAAATGGATTCTAAAAATTCTTCTTTAATAGTATCTTTGGAAAAATGTATCATAGGGTTTTGATGAACATAAGCAATCTTTAAATTTTTAATGTATTTTACTTTACCTTTAATTGGCTTTAAGACTCCGACTAATACTTGTAGAAATGTTGATTTACCTGCTCCATTTCCTCCAATCAAGCTTATAAATTCTCCTTTATTTAATTTAAAGTCAATATTTTTTAAAATCAGATTTTTCTTTTCATATGCAAAATATACTCCTTCCATTCTTATTAGAGTATCATTATCCTTTGAAAATGGAAGTATATCTTTAATGCTTTTTTTCTTAGTATTGTATTTTTTAGTTGTTAGATGTACATCACTATCATCTGAACAATTATTTTTTTCAGTATCTTTATTTATTTTAATTAGTTCATCATGTATTGTATTAAGATACTTTCTTCCTTGTCTAATACTTAAAGGAGTATTTGTGTATTTTCCATATTTTTCGGATAGTTCATTATAAATTTTTGTTACTGATGGAAGATAGTTTACAAATATTTTATCATTTATTACATCATTACAGATGTCATGACTATTGTTGTTATAGATGATTTTACCCTCTTTTAGAAATACTGCATAATCAATAAATGGAAATATCCTATCTGCCTTATGTTCGCTCATTATAATAGTTATGGAGAACTCTTCATTCAACCTTCTAACAATAGATAAAAATTCATATGAAGCAATAGGATCTAATTGAGACATAGGTTCATCAAGAAGAAGAACTTTAGGTCTTAAAACCAAAAGGGAACATAGATTTATCAATTGTTTTTGTCCACCAGATAGTTCATTAACATTTTTATGTAAAATATTATTTATTCCAAAGAAAGCTACAATTTCACTTATCCGATTTCTTATCTCTTCTGTTGGAAGTCCAATATTTTCAAGTGGAAAGGCAATTTCCTGAATTACAGTATCTGTAACTATTTGACTGTCAGGATTTTGGAAAAGATATCCTATTTCACATGCAGATATAGAATCATCTAATTTTGAAATTTCAGTTCCATTATATCTAATGTAACCTTCACTTGCACCATTTGGCATTAATTCCTTTTTTAAATTAGTTAAAAGAGTAGTTTTACCACATCCTGATGGTCCGCATAGAAGAACAAAGTCTCCAAAGTTTATATTAAGATTAATATTCTCTAAGGTTTTGTTTCTTTCTTTTTTTGCTGAATTTAAATAGGAAAAACTATAATTGTCAAATTCGATTAATGCCATAACATACGCTCCCTAATTTCTAAATAAATTAATGGTAATAAAAATATTATAAAAGCAAAATAATAGATATTTAATGGTAAATCACTCAATGCAAAGTCTAATGAAGGATAAATATCTGTCAATCCATAACCTTGTATAATTCCTAAAACTATTATAGAAACTGTAATAAATATTAGGACTAAGAAAATTATATCTGTAAGAGAAATATCATAGCTTAAATAACTTGTTCTTTTATAAGATTTATATCCTCTTGCTTTCATTGATTTTGCTGTAAACATAGACTCTTCCAAGGACCAAGAGACTGTTATTCCCATAATTTTTCCAATAATTTTTGCTTCCTTAATAATTGACTGGAATTTTTTTGATGAATTTATTTTTTTTAAAAATTTTGTATCTGATATATTTGTGTCAAATTCTTCTAACTTATCCTGATTATTATTATCTAACTTAGTTTCTATTCCATTAGCTTTTAGGTGATTTAATTTTTTAACCTCACCAACTCGTGAGTTAATAAGAGGAATAAATCTTAAAGACATTACAATTATCATAGATATGATAGGAAGTTTTTTAGAGAAAATATAAAGCATCTCTTGATAGGTAACTGATTTATTATATGATGAAAATATTAAAATTACAATTAAAAGTGCTAGTGATGTTAAAATACCAAATGCAATTGCTTCATAGGTTATAAAAAAGTTTTTCATTAAATATATCCTATGAACTCCCTTTTTCTGAATCAATGGGTTTATTATTATAATTAGTATACTTAAAGGTAAAAATAACTTCATTATCTGTTTTAATTCAGAACTGATTCCCTGTAGTGAAATTAATACTAAAATTAATATTAAAAAGCTTAAAAGAAAATAAGGGTCACGTAAAATAAATGCCAACACAATCATTATAAAATAATAAAGTATATAAACAGCTGGATGAATTCTTGTAAGTTCCATTTTTATTGTTCCTTTTAACATTTTATTCGCATAATATTAAACTATAAATTATATTGTAATTACAGTTATATAAAACTATCTTTATAACTTATAAAGTTCATTTGATTATTTTCATAAATAAATCTAATTTAGTTTAATATAAAGTTTATTGTTTAAAAGAAATCATATGATATTAAGATTTAATAATGAGATTAAAAATTTCAAATAATAATCATTATTCTCTATATAACTTTTTAAAAAATTAATAGATTTTGTTTATTTAAAAAATAGAGTTATTGTCCTATATATTACTTAATATATTTTATTAAAGAGTAATTATCTTAATATTTATTTTCCTATTTACGAATATTCCTTTTCAATATTTTTCTCACTTCTTAGATGGAGGGATTTTATATTTTTTTTTAATCACATTTTTATATTTTATATCAAAAATTTAATAATATAAGACATTATAATACTTTTATAATATTAATTTTAATAGGTTTTATAATGTTTACAATAGAATATTTCATAGGTTTAATTTTAATTGGAATTGTTGTTGGTCTTCTATCAGGTATGTTAGGAGTAGGTGGTGGATTTTTAATGGTACCATTTCAATATTTCCTTTTTTCTTATATTGGTATACAGTCACAATATGGATTATTAACTTCTTTAGGAACAAGTTTAGCTATTATAATTCCAACAGCCATTAGTGGAGCTTATGAACATTCTCGTAAATTAGAGGATATAATTGAACTAGGTATTAAATTAGGGATATTTGGTATTATTGGAGGATTTATTGGAGGACTTGTTGCTAATTTAATACCTTATTGGATTTTACAGTTAATCTTTGCTTTTGTCTTATTATTAGTCTTAATAAAAAATACAGTGTCCTTCAAAAAAGAAGAAAATAAGGGAATTTTTACCTTTAATCAACTTACATTAGGTTTAACAGGATTTTTTGTAGGAGTATCAGCAGGCTTACTTGGAATTGGAGGAGGACTTTTTTTAATTGCTATATTAACAGCCTTTTTTGGTTTTTCCCCTATTAAATCTATAGGAATTTCTTCAATTTTCATTGCATTAACAGCTATTGGAGGAACAGTATCATATATTATTTCTGGATGGGGAAGCAATCCAATTCCATATACAATTGGTTTTGTTAGTATAATTAATTTTATAGTAATATGTTGCTTTTCAGTACCTTTAGCTAAAATTGGTGCAAAATATGCTCATAAAATACCTGAAAAATACTTAAAAATATTATTAATTATAGGAATTATTTATATTGAAATAAAAATGTTAGGAGTTATATAATTCAATTTGATTATAAATAATCATTTTTAGATAATTTTAAGATACTCATATCTTAAATCAAACAAAATCATTTGATTTAACTGATTATACTATATTTTCATAAAATAAGTTTAACGTTATTTAAATAATTATAATAAAAAATTGTTATAAAAAGGGTTAATTTACCCTTTTCTAATTTAATATTATTAATAAATTTAATTAATATTAACTAATACGTATTCACATTTTCCTTCGTTTCTTATTGGCCATCCCCAACCTGTTAAACCTGAAGAAACAATTTGAATCATATTATGATGTTTGTATTTACCATAATTATAATGAACTACTAAGTCCTGAATCAGGTTAAATGGAAATACTTGCCCTGCATGTGTATGGCCTGAAAGTTGTAGATCTATTCCATTTCCTAAATCTACATCTTTATCTATAGGTTGATGATCTAAAACAACTATATATTTAGAATAATCGCTTTTATCAAGTATATCTGTAACATTGGGTCGTTTAAAATCATGATTCCATCCCCAGTCTCCTCTACCTACTAAAACTATGTTATTATTAATTACTACTTTTTTATCCTCTAATATTTTTATACCATTACTTGTAATTGCTTGATCTAGTTCTTTATCTGTGAATGTTCTATTCCCATTTTCATAATCTGTAGTATATGGTTGTCTGTCATGATTTCCATAAACATAATATACACCATAGGTAGAATTAATTGAACCTAATTCTTTAAATATTTCCTTCATTCCTTCATTCGGTGTTCTCTCATCAACAATATCTCCCCCTAAGACAACGATATCCGGTTTTAATTTATTTATTTTGGAAATACTTTCTTTAACTAATTGAGGGTTTTGAATTGTATCATAGTGAACATCACTGATAAATAAAATAGAATATGAATCATTAGCTATTTTATCTGTGGTTAAATTATATTCGGTCAAATTTATATGATTCATTCCATAAAAACCATGAATTAATATAATAGCGAAAAATATGAAAGCTAAAATTCCTTTTTTATGTAATCGTGGAATTGATTTTAAATATTTATCTTTTAACAAATATTTCCAGATTAATCTAACACAATCTGCCAATAAAGAAGCTAAAAATAAATAAAAAGTAAATACCGCTGCATTTGACCAAACATTTAACATATTTACAAATACTATAATTGCAATTATAGCACTTATAACAATTCTTTTATTTTTTGATATTTTAGAATCTTTTGTTCCCAAATAAATTCTAAATAATGCATATAATCCAATAATAATTCCAAGTATTATTCCAATAATTAAATATTGTTCAAAATATCCTAAAGTGTAAAATTGTATAGGTGTCATATTTTAGTATTAAACTATTTTTGTATAAATATTTTAACCTTAAAAATTTATGGCTTTGTCATTTTGTTAGTTGGGATTTTATTTTTTTCATCCATCCATTTTTTCTGTTGAAAATTTGGTTAAATATGCCTTGTTCTGTTCTAAATCT
>OMVX01000031.1 GCA_900314605.1 uncultured Methanobrevibacter sp.
CCAATAGCAGTAGCTTCTGCCAGGATCAAACAGATTTGACAGATACTCATAAAACCATAAAAAACAGTTTGAAGTACACAAAAAAGAACATAGACGAGTATATACACAATCAATTGCATAATATAATAACAATCAAATATCACCACATCTACTAAACCAACATCACACCTAATAAAAATTATTAGGTCCTCATTAAATAACATGCCAAATATTAATTAATAAAATAATTATTTAAAACATGTAAAATTTACTATATCGAATATTTTAAGAAACAAGAATATAATAACTTAAAATAAATTTACACATAGTACATAATATATAGAATATTTCAACATTAACAAATAATAATAGAAATAATTGCACAATAATATAAATTTTAGTTTTAATTAATATATTATCTTTAATACTTTATTATAATATTATAAATTTATTACTAATTTAAAAATAAATTTTTAGAAAAATTTTAATATAAATTTTTAAAAAATAAAAAAATAAAATGAAAAATAAGAAAAAAATACTCAGTATTACTTAAAAATTAATTTGTAATACTATGATGAAACTTAATATAAAAACATGAAAAATAAATTAGTTAATATTTAAAGTTTTCGATTAAATTCAAATAAAAAGTTCTTTATATATAATATAATAAAATTTAAGATGGTGATAAATTATGAAGTTCGGTATCGAATTTGTTCCAAATCAACCTTTGGATGAAATTGTAAAATTAGTAAAATTAGCAGAAGATGTCGGTTTTGAATACGCATGGATTACAGACCATTATAACAACAAAAACGTATACGAAACCTTAGCTTTATTAGCTGATAATACTGAGACCATTAAAATGGGTCCTGGTGTAACCAACCCATATGTAAGAAGTCCTGCTATTTCAGCTTCTGCAATTGCAACTATTGATGAAATTTCAAACGGTAGAGCTACTTTCGGTATTGGTCCTGGAGACAAAGCAACATTTGATGCTTTAGGAATTGAATGGACTAAACCTGTTTCCACTATCAGATCAGCAATCGCTGATATTAATGCTTTATTAGCAGGAGACAAAACCGAAGGCGGAGCACAATTAGGTGGAGTAAAAGCTGTCCAAGAACACATCCCTATTTACATGGGTGCACAAGGACCTAAAATGTTAGAAACCGCTGGAGAAAATGATCAACAAAGGAAAAGATGCAGCTGGTGCAAAAGAATTTGATGTAGGTGCATATACTGCTACTTCAATCGGACCTGACTCTGATGCAGCTAAAAATGCAGCAAAAATTGTTGTTGCATTTATTGCAGCTGGATCCCCACCTCCTGTTATTGAAAGACACGGATTACCTGATGGATTTAACACTAAAATGGGTGAATTCTTAGCTAAAGGTGACTTTGGTGGAGCTATTGGTGCTGTAACTGATGAAGCACTCGATGCATTCTCAGTATGTGGTACCCCTGATGAGTTCATTCCAAAAATTGAAGGCTTAGCTGAAATGGGTGTAACTCAATACGTAGCAGGTTCCCCTGTTGGTAAAAACGTAGAAGAATCTATTAAATTATTAGGAGACGTAATTTCTAGCTTCTAAATTTAATATTTTTTTCTTTTTTTATTTTTCTTTTTTTAAACTTAAATTCAATAAAATAAACTTTAATACTCACTTATTTTAAAATCATTTTCTTAAGATAAAATTAATATACTATTTTTTACAATTATAAAACTAGAGAAATTAATTTTTATTTAAAAGAACTCTTTTTTTAGATAATAGGGATAATATGCTATTTTATTTTAAAAAAATTGATTATATTACTCTTAAAACATTAAAGTGATTATATGGAAATTCAAGAATTAAATAAACAAATTAGAAATGAATCAACAGAAAAAATTAAGTCAAAAGTTCCAGAACAGGTATCAACCAGTTGGTATAATGAAGATTTACTATACTCTGGTAAAGGAAAAAGTTTATTTATCATTCTTGCAACAGAAGGGTGTTCCTGGGCTTTAGGTCCAAGTGGAGGATGTACCATGTGTAGCTATATAAATGATTGTACACAAGAACCTGTTGAGGCAAGTAAAATTGTTGAATTATTTAAAAGTGAACTTGAAAAACATCCATATAAAGAAGATTTTAAATCTAAAGATAAAATTGCAATTAAAATATTTGCATCTGGAAGTTTCCTAAATCCTAAAGAAGTTCCAAAAGAGGCTCGTGATGAAATACTTAAAATATTATCAGAAAGTGAAGAAATATCTGAGATTGTTGTTGAATCAAGACCCGAATATGTTAAAGAAGATGTAATAAAAGAAGTTTTTAACATTATTGACGATAAATTATTTGAAATAAGTATGGGGCTTGAAACATCCAATGATAAAACAAGATTATATAATATTAATAAAGGTTTTACACTTAAAGACTTTGAAAATGCAGTGCAAATAATTAAAAAAATGAAAGATAAAGGATTTAACATTAAATCAAAAGCATACATTTTTCTTAAACCTATTCTTTTATCTGAAAGAGAATCTATAGAGGAAGCAATTGAAACAGGAAAATACTGCCAAAAAACGGGTGTTGATAGATTATCCTATTGTCCTGCAACAATTCATGGAGGAACATTAATTGAAAGATTATGGAGAGAAAATGCTTACAATCCTCCGTGGATATGGTCTGCAGTAGAGGTTATTAATTGTATTCGAGATGAACTTATAATACCTTCACTTATGGACACTTCAGCATTTGGATCTCGAAGAGGCCCATATAATTGTAAAAAATGTAATAAAGATTTAAAACATTTAATAATAAAAACAAATCTTAGCCAAGAAAAAATTAATTATGAGTGTCAGTGCAAAAATGAATGGATAGCAGAAGTTAAAAGTGGAGATTTTAACTATTCTAAAACAAAAATTAATCACTTACCTCTTTACTAAGAATAGCTGTAATTTTAAAAATTAATTCATATATTTAAGATAATAAGTTTTATATAAATTTAAATATTATAGATTAAATAGAAAAATTAATTAAATAATAAAAAAGAAATTTAAAGTAACTATCAATATAAAAGAAAAAAAAATTTAATAATATTGGAGGAATATAATGAAAAAGGAACTCATGAGTGTTATACCAATAATATTTGGACTAATGATAATTATCTTTCCTATACTAGGATATGTTCAAAATAATGGAATTATAGGTTTATCAATATTATTAATGTCAATATACTTATTATTATGTGGAGTTAGCCAAGCAGATTATGATAGATATATAAGTATTATAAATATAGTTCTTGGTTTAATATTATTGATTATAAGTTTCTCTTTCCTATTTAACCAAAATATTATGGGATCTTTAACAGGTTTAAGTCCATATATTGGAGGAATATTTTTAATAATGATTGGATTAATCCAAATACTCTCAAATAGAAATAATCAATATGGATTTTATAAAGGAATTTTAAGTATTGTTTTAGGTTTAATTTATATAATAATCGTAACATATATTGCGAACACATTAATTCTTGGTATTATATTTGGAATTTGGTTAATAGGCTCTGGAGTAATAAAATTTTTAGATAAATATTAAAAAATATGGTATTTGAAATAAATCAAAAAGAGTAATAATCAAAATTGAAAAACGATTAAAAAAAAAAAAAAAAATATCAATAGCTAAAAAATAGTCAATACTAATTATAAATATTATTTATAATATGATTAAAAAACAAAGAAATTTATATTAAAATTAAATTAATGCTCATTTAAAAAGGATTATAATAATTTAATATAAATTAAATTTGTTTCTTGCAGCTTTAGTCATGAAATGTTTTTTATCTGGTGAAATTTCATCTAAAAATTTTAAAGCCTCATCCATCTCTTCAACCTTTCTTTTTGAATTTTTATAAGAATTTTTTAATCTGGAATTTGATTTTGCTTCGAAATCTTCTCCTTCTGTAATAGATAAAATGTCAAATAATTGGTCTTCCAAATCTATTTTCTTTGCTGTTTCAAAAGCTTCCATTAAAACTGCAGAAACACCTTTAGTATACAAACTCCTAAGTATTTTTAATGTAGATGCATCCCCAGGAGTGTTGCTTAAAACCATGATTTTTAAACCATAATTATTTAAAATAACAAGTTCATTTGCCCTTACACCAGATAAAAGTATTAATGGAGGATTATTAGATACACTACCTATAATTGCACCATCAACAAAGTTATTTCTCATATCTGGTTCTTTTTTCTTTTGAAAAATATTTAATTTACTTTCTTCTTCATCAGAATCAATATTTTCAGATTTATCAAAAAATTTAGCCATAGAATAAGTGGTATTTGGAGATATATTATTTAAATCAAGATAAATACCTTGACCCATATAATCTGAATATTTTTCTGCAAGGTTTAATGCATTTGCTGGTGAATTTGCAGAAATTACAATATCTGATCCTTCAAGTAATGCTTTATATGAATCAATAATTTGAACATCAGAGTTTACAGCTAATTTATTTGTTTTTTGACTTCTGTCTTTTACAACTGTAACTGTTTGAATACCTTTTGCACTGAGAATATTAGATAAAGTTGATGCTACCTGTCCAAAACCAATAAAACCAACTATCATTTTATCACTTTTAAAACTTTAATTTAAAAAAGATCCATTATCTTTAAAAAGGAACATTTCATCTAAATCTATACCAATTAATCGAGCACTTACTGGACATTTAGCACATGCTAAATAAAACACGTCTTTATCTGAAAGGTCTAATTCTGTTAAACCTTCAAAGTTTCCAAGTCCTTTAGATATAATGAATTTAGACTCATCAAATATTTTTTTAAAATCCTGTGAAAATTCCTCATATACTACACCTACAGTATCTTCACCTGTACTTACAATTTCGCCATATTCATCTAAACCAGCCTCTAGGGCATCTGTCATACATGCATCATTTACAATAGGTGCTTCTTTAACTGCAATGGTTATATCTAAACCATAGGATTTAATCTTCTCAAGAAGTATCTTATCAAATACTATCTCTCCAGCATTATCAACTAAATATAGTACATGACTATGTTTTTTAAAAGCCTTTTCAAGTAAATTTGTTTGATTAATTTTTAAGTTTTTATTTAGATTTGATTTAATCAAACGTTTAAAATCCGTATCTGAGGGGTAAGCTCCAAAATCGATAATATTTCCTACAATAGCTATCTTAACAACTGTTTCAAGAGAGTCATCTTCTTTTAAAATATTGTTAACTTCACCCATAAAAGATTTAGCCAATTTATTAGATTGTTTTTTCTTTAAATAGTAAGGATCTTCTGATTGGGTTAAGTCTTTTATTAAGCGATGGACTTTAGAACCTGTCCAATTAGAGTTAGCATCTTTATAGTATTCATCTGCTAATAATTTAAATATAGCAGACATTACTTCTATTTTAAGATTTTCATCATCTGTAATTTCATCTAATACATCTTGTGCCTGGCGCATAAAACAAGGTGCACACTCATAATTGACTTTAATAGTATCACCAAATAATAATTTTAATATTTATAATCTTTAAAAGATTAAATTAAAAAACAGAATTAACCACCATATATAATTTGGATTATTTGAATTTCATCACCATCTTCTATTTGACTATCTTCTATTACAACTTCACCATTTTGTTTTGTAACAACAGTTTCTGATGAAATATTTAAATCTTCTAAAAGATTACGGATAGTTGTTTTACCTGATAACTCTCTTTCTTCATTTAAATCTTTAAATATTACTTTATAAGACATTTTAATCCTCTTAATCTTAAATTTTGTAGTGATTTTGAATAAATAATTAATATTTTAATTTTTAATAAGATATATTATAATTGAACTTCATGACCTAATTCCTCTAAAAATGTACATGCTCTACATAGTTCATTTGAAGATGGTTCACCACATTTAACACAGTCTCCTTGATGAAATTGTGGAGGATAATTTTCACGAACCAGTGGTTTAATTTTATCATATCCTTTTAATATAGAATACATTATAGTAGGATGTTGTTTTGATAGGTCTTTTAAAATATTTCCTACTTCCATTCTAAATGATTCATGAGCATAAGGGCAAGCTGCAAGATGAACATCTAAACCTTTTACTATAGCATATAGGCCTATTTCTTTTTCTGGAATTTCTCTTAGAGGTTTGATTTTAGGTGTAAATTTAGGACTTTTAGAGGTGGTTAATGCTCCTAAAGCAGAAAGGTTATTAATATTACCTTCAAGATAATTCATTAAAATAGCTTGTGATTCATCATCAAGATTATGTCCTGTTGCAATTTTAGTTGCATTAAATTCTCTTGCTGTACGATTAATTATCCATCGTCTAAATACTCCGCAATAAGTACATGACCCTCTGTGATTTTCATATTCCATTATTTCATCTAAATCAATAGAAAAACAATCCTTAAATTTAACTACTTTATGTTCTATACCTAAATTTTTTGCATGTGCTTTTGCAATAGAGACCCCTTCATTTCTATATCCTTTAATTCCTTCATCAATAGTTACTGCACATAAATCTATAACATGACGTTTGTAATAGGAATTTAAAATATCTAAGGTTACAACACTATCTTTTCCTCCAGATAATGCAACCATGACCTTATCTCCTTTTTGGATTAAATTTTCTCTTCTTATTGTTTGTTGAACCTTTTTATTAATACTTTCTATAAAACAATCACTACATAGAAATTGACCAGATTGTTTACGGCTAATAACAACCTTAGGATTTCCACATTTTGTACATACAACCATAATATCACAATTATTTTAAAAGAAAATTTTTAATTATTTTCTAATTTAGAGAATAATATTAAATAAAATTAATGGATATTCATTATAAAATCTGCAAGTTGATTTAAATTATTGACTTCATAAACCTTGGCACCTGCTTCACGATATAATGAAACACAACTATCTACAATATCCCATTTTTTCCTATCTTCAGGATTTAAAATAATTACTTTCTTTGCCCTATGGGACATTTCACGAATTAATTCAACACTTCGCTGAACCCCATCATCTTTTGGTCCTGCCCAATCCCTACAATCTGATAGAATTATTATATATGTTTTATTAGAAATATCTGCTTGTCTTAAAAAAGATTTAAAAGCTGTATACATATTAGAGGTACCATGTACCATAGCTTTTTTAATACGCATATCTCTAACATTTACAAATGCTTCATATAAATATTTAGATTTTAAAGCCTCTGTGGTTTCAATAGTTTTATTATCAAATTCAAATGTTCTTGAATTTTTAAAGGAGGTTTGACAAGAATACATTAACATAAAAAACCATGTACTAATCCATTCACAAGAACCACTAATATCATCTAAGAATAAGTGTTGATTTTTATGAAGTCTTGGACGAGCTTTAACAAGGTCAAGCGTAGTTCCACCATATTTTAAGTTTTGTCTTATGGTTTTTCTAATATCAATCTTATTAGTTTTAGCTTGAGATTTTCGTTTGGAACGTTTATTAGCAATTCTACGACCTAACTCCTGGCACAATTCCAACATTCGAGGATCAAATTCATTAATTTTAGTTAAATCTTTATTTAATAATTCACCATCTCTCTCTAAATCTTCTGAATCATAAAGAGGAGGAGTACCCATATATTCTTCCATTTCACGTTTGTTTTTAAATTTTTGATTAACAGATGTTTTAGTGTTTTTCTTTTTGATAATTCTCATTTTATTAGAATGTTTAAAATTATTTTGAGGGATTCTTTTAGAAGATGATTTTTTTTCTAAATCCTTTTTATAATTAGATTGAAATATTTTATCAAATGCTTTATTGAACTTTGGAATGTCATATTTATTTTTAACATAAACAGCCCTTAGAGCCTCTTTTAGAGTATTCCTATTCATATTAGATAAAAGCTCACATGTATCATAAGCTGTCTGGCTAGTACGTATACTTACTGCCATGCCTTCATCTCTTAAATGATTAGATAATTTTATAATTTGATCAATATCGGCCATAAAATCACAGAAAAAAATAAATATTGTATGTTAATCAGTCGTCAAATAGCTTTTTAATTACTCTTTCTTTATCAGATTGATTTTTAACAACAGAACCAATACTTGCTTTAAGTGCCTCATCCTGATTATTCATTCCTAAATTCATAACAGATTTTACCCAATCTACACTTCCCCTAACAGATGGTTTTTTAAGAAGATTAAGTGTTCGAATCTCTTGAACTAATTTAACAACTTTCTCTATTAGACCTTCATCAGCTTCTGGAACTTTAGTTTTTACAATACTCATTTCTCTTTCAAAAGAAGGATATGAAATATATAAAAATAAACATCTGTCTTTAGTTTCATCAAGTAAAACTCTTTGAGAATTGGAAGTTAAAATAACAATTAAATTATTATTTAATGGAAAAGTACCTAAATCATTTACAGTAATTTCTTTTTCACCTAATGCTTGAAGTAAAAAACTTTCTACTTCTTCATCAGCCTTATCTATTTCATCAATAAGTAATATGGAATCTGTTTGAGTAGAAAATGCATTAAGTAATGGTCTTTTTATAAAATAATCATCTTTAAAAATATCTGTAGCAATATCAACCTTTTTATCTTTAACTGCTTCTAGTTCTAAAAGTTGTTTTTGATAATTCCATTCACCTACAATCTGCTCAAAAGTAATTCCTTCATAACATTGAATCCTGTAAAAATTTCTATTTAAAGAATCAGCAATGGTTTTTGCAAGTTCTGTTTTACCAACACCTGGAGGACCCTCAATAAGAACTGGTTTAGATAAAGCTAATGCTAAATAAACAGCAGTTGTTATTTCAGAATTTGAAACATAATTTTTTTCCAATAATCCTTTATCTATATCTTCTAAACTTATATTTTCCATAGAATTACCTTTAAAAAACTAAATATATAATTAAATAAAATTTTAATAAATTTAATAAAAAAATAAATTATAAATTAATTAATATTTTAATATTAAGTAAAATAATAATAAAAGGTATAAATTTTATTTTATATATTATTTATTATATAATTAAATAATTAAAAAAATTAATTTTAAATTTTAAAAAAAAAAGTATTGAAATTTTCCTTAATTTAAAATATTAAAGTAGTATGATAAAATGAATAGTAGAAATTTAAAAATAGGAATAATAATCGTAATTATTATAATTGCAGGTTTAATTGTTATGAATAATCATTCTAACAATTCAAATATTACCAATAGTAACTTAAATGGAAAAGTAACGAAAATTAATGAGTATAAATGTATGATTCCTAAAGAATATCAAAATGGAAATGTTACCAATTATGAAGGATATAGTTTATATGGAACAGATAATGATACATTATACATCACAGTCTACAATAATGATAATGGTGGGGACACTATGTATAATGGAGACTGGGCTTACTTTGCAAAAGGAGAAAATAATATAGATAAAGGACCTACCACAGAAAATAGAACCTTAAATGGACATGATATAGTTTATGTAGCTCTGAAATCTGAGCAAAGAGGAGAATATCGCTTAGCATTCTTTGATGTTAAGGGTAAAAGAATTATGATAGAATGGCTTGGAAATGATATTAATCCTAGTATTACTAATATAATAAATAGTTTTTATGCATTGAATTAAAATTATTTTAAAAAAAAAAATATTAAAAATAATATTAAACCCTATTGAAGAAACCGGAAATAAGAATATAAAGTATGGTGAATACAATTACTATCTAAAAAATATTAAAATTGTAAAATAAAATATTGGAGAATAATTAATTTAGATTCAGTGGTGGCTTAAACAAGTCAAAATCTTGGATATAATCTTTACCGGTTACCATTGCTATGTATGCTTTTTGTAGTTCACTTCCCAAATATGCTGCATGGTCCATTCTTGAGACTAAACCCTGTCTTACAATTTCATCGTATATTTCTTTTGGGAAATTACCTTCAACAACAATATCCGGTTTATTCTTTTTAAAATGAGTTACAATAATAGTTCTATCTTCAAATCTTTCTGTATAGTTAACACGGATTTTAAAACTTCCTGCACTGTCACGAACAAATCTTGAAGATTCTTTTGCATTAATATGTTGAACATTTAAATCATCTTCATATAATAATTCACCAAGAACATCAAGTCTTTGTCTTTTATCTTTAAATCGTAAAAGATTAATACCTAAATCTTTAGGGATAGAAGATCTGTTTTTTGCAAGAAACATCATTTTACTTGCAATAGCTAGCTCATATACACTACCTTCTGCTTTTCCACTTTCTTCTGGAGTGAATAAAATACTTGCACCTATTTCCATAGCAATACCTGCCAGTAATGCATTAACACCTACTGAATCAGCATCCATAAGTTCAGTAACATTACCAACACCAAAAAATAGTGGATAAGGACTTTTATCTTTAAATTCTTTATATGCAATAATAGAATCAACAATACTACTACTATTTACAGGATCAAGTAGTAAATCAGCAATAAAATCAATTTGGCCTTCTGGAGAGTAATCGCTACAATATCCGATTAACTCATCAATATACTCAAGCCTTTCTTCTATAGTGTGTGGTACCTTATTGATTGCAAAATTAGTTGGAAGAAGAACTGCAGGAACATTATATTTTTTAAATAAAGGTACAAGTTCTTCTGCATGCCCTAAATCTAAACTTAAAACTAAATCTATACCATTTTCAAGTGCAGTCTTAATTTCGTTAGGATTTAATGTGTCAATACTTAAAGGCCTATCACCAACAATTGGCCTTAATGTTTTAATTAAATCAGGAATTAAATGAGAATTATCTTCACCTGCATCCATTCCAATATCTATCATATCAGAACCACTTTCAACAAAATGACGAGCCTTTTTAATTAATAATTCTTTTGAAAGTGATGGAGCATTTGCAATTTCAGATAAAACTCTAATTGGAAAATCTTCCCCAACAGGTAAATTACCTACTAAAATATTATTAGGTTTTTTAAGTAATTCTTCTCTTTTTTCTGTATCTTCTTCAAATTGACTGATTAATTGAAATGCTCTTTTTCTTTTCTCCTCTTCAATTAACTTATCTGCTGCTTTATCAGTTGCTAGCTCGAGGTCATGTATTAAATCAATAACCATACCTAAATCAGCACAATCTGTAGGGCCTTTAAAAGCAGGAATATTAAATGCATTATTAATCTCTTCAGTGGATCGTCTAATTAAACCTGGAACTAAAATCATATCTATACTATTTAGCTGATCAGAGAAATTTTCTTCAATCTCTTTAATAATTTTATTAGGAGTTAAAAAAGCTGCAATTTGAGTTTTTGCTTTATGAACTATAATTTCTTCATTTGAATCTTTAATAACTTCCATTATTCCAGGATAAGCTAAATTACCAGTAATAATAAGAATTTTCATAATTACCATCTTTCCCTATAAAATAATTGAATAATAAATACAAATTAAATCATAAATAATAATACTATAATAAAAATAAAATAATTATAAATTCATAAAATTATATTATATAAATATAATTATAATAGAAATACAATTTAAAAATTACTAAAATAATTATTTGAAATAATAATGAAGTAAATTATAATAATTATATATTATTAATTAAATTCAAAAAAAAATATTTTTAAAAATTTACATAGAAAAATAAAATATTATTATAAGATGTAAAATGGTATATTTGAACGAAAATCATTAGTTGTATAGAAATATATCTATAAATTAAAATAGTTAAATATTAAATTAAATATAATAAATTTGTTAATTAGATTTTACTAAAACCTATTCATGGCACCTCTTCGATTTAAAATAAAAATGGATTTAAATTTTTACATTTCTAAAAAATTTTGCAGGTACTCCTCCAACAACTGTGCTTTTTTCAACATCTTTTGTGACAACCGCCCCAGCAGCAATAATTGCCCCATCACCAATAGTGACCCCCGGTATTATTGTAACATTGGAACCAATCCACACATCATTACCTATTTTTATAGGAGAGGGAATTAAATTAGCTCTTTTTTGAGGGTTTTCATTATGATTTAAAGTAGTCAAGACAACATTATGTCCTATTAAAACATTATCACCAATGTAAATTCCTCCTTGATCCTGAAATCTACATCCCGAATTAATGAAAACATTATCACCAACGTGAATGTTTTTTCCAAAATCAGTTGTAAATGGTGGAAAAAGTCTAAAGTCTTCACTAACTTCCCTACCAATTAGTTTAGAGAATAATTGTCTAATCTCATCTAAATTATGATATTCACAATTCATTAGAAGGTGATTTTTTGGGCTTCTTGAGAATAATAGTTACATGCATCAGTTGCATCTTTATCCATTACCAATTCATTTCCTTCATTAAAAATTTTTAAAAGGTCCTTTAATTTTAACATAAATAAATAATATATGAAAACTTCTATATTAATTATTCGTGGAAATAAATTAAAAAAACTATTTTCAAATATATTTCACTTAAATTCATAACGATTCAAATAATTAAATACAGAATTCAAATTATATACAATCGAATACCCTCTGAAAAGAGTATGCAATGAAAGAAATAGATAAAATAATTAAAATAGAAAAAATATATAAAAATTTAAAAATTTTAAAGATTAAAATAGAAATGAGTAAAATTTAATAATAACATATGCATGCCAACCTCTTTATTAAATAATATCCAAGAAAGTATAATATTAATTTGAAAAAAATAAGCAAATAAACCTATATAATAAAATAAGGAAATAATTTTTTAAAAAAAAATATAAATTTATGGTTACAACTATAAAAAAATAGATTTTTTAAACTAATAAAGAATTTTTATAGGAATTTATCATGAATAATATAAAAAATATATTTTAAAAATCAATTATTATTTTTTAAAAAGAAAGAAAAAAATTAGATAAATTAATAAATTTATTTGCTAAATTATAATTATATTACTGTTTTTATATTAAATAATACATTTAATATATCAATTCATTATAATACTTATTTTTTGATTAGGATTAGCAAAAATAAAAAAAATGAAAAATAAAAAAATTTGATAATTTATAATGATTTAACATTAAAAATATAAAAATTTATATACTTAGTAATTTATAATGATTATACATGATAATTTAATGAATTATTAATCATCACAAAAAAATGGAGGAAAAATAAATGATTGAAATTCGATATCATGGACGTGGAGGACAAGGTGCTGTAACCGCTGCAGAGATTTTAGCTAAAGCAGCATTTGAAGATGGTAAATACAGTCAAGCATTCCCATCATTTGGTGTGGAAAGAAGAGGTGCACCGGTATCTGCTTTCACAAGAATTGATGATAAACCAATCGAACTTAGATATCAAATCTATAATCCTGACCACATTTTAGTATTAGATGATGGATTAGCAGATGTAGTTGATATATATTCTGGAATAAAAGAAAATAGTGATGTAATTATTAATACTCACAAAGATATTAAAAGTGAAAAAGTACGCATACATAAAATTGATGCAACCAAAGTAGCATTAGATATTTTAGGAAGACCTATTGTAAACACTATTATTTTAGGATATTTTGCTAAAAAAACTGGTGTAGTAAGTATAGAATCATTAGAAAAAGTAATTAAAGATGTCTTCCCAAGTAAAATTGGAGAAAAAAATGTTCAAGCTGTTAGAAAAGCTTATGATATGGGATAATTATTAAGGTGATAAAATGACAACATCAGTAGGGTGTACTATAGATAAACCTGGAAGTACAAGAGTAAATAAAACTGGTAGTTGGAGAACATTCAAACCTATTTTAAATAAGGATAAATGTGTAGAATGTGATAACTGCTATATATTTTGTCCAGAAGGTTCTATAAACCAAGAATACGGAATTGATTATGATTTTTGTAAAGGCTGTGGTATATGTTCAAATGAATGCCCAGTCAATGCTATTGAAATGGAAATAGATAATTAATAGAGAGGGAAATAAATGACTAAAAAAGTTATGACAGCAACAGCTGCAATATCAAATGCAGTGAGATTAGCTAAACCAGATGTTATTCCTGTTTATCCTATTACACCAATGACTAAAGTAGCAGAATATATAGCTGACTATGTAGCAAATGGTGAACTTGATACAGAATATATTAGGGTAGAATCAGAACACAGTGCAATGAGTGCTGCAATAGGAGCAAGTAGTACTGGAGTTCGAACATATACTGCAACTTCTTCACAAGGATTAATGTATATGCACGAGGTATTATTTGCAGCAGCAGGTATGAGAGCTCCAATAGTTATGGGAGATGCAAATAGATCTATTTCTTCACCATTATGTATCATGAACGACCAACAAGATTCAATTACGCAAAGAGATGCAGGATGGATGCAATTCTATGCTAAAGATGGTCAAGAAGCATTAGATTTAACACTTACATCATTTAAAGTTGCAGAAAATGAAAATGTATTATTACCTGCAATGGTATGTATTGATGGATTTATAATTACTCATACAAATGAAATTGTAGATGTTCCTGAACAAGAAGATGTAGATAGATTTTTACCTCCTTATGTTCCAAAATATTCATATTTAGATCCTGAAAAACCTGTTACCGTTGGAAGTATGACAGATTCTAAATATTACATGGATGCAAGGTATGGTGTTGAAGTTGCAATGAACAAATCTGTTAAGGTAATCGAAGATGCATTTAAGGAATTTAAAGACATATTTGGAAGAGAACATGATTTAATTGAAACCTACAAATGTGAAGATGCAGATATTATATTTATTGGTTTAGGTTCCGTTTGTAGTACTGTTAAAGTATTAGTTGATGAAATGCGTGAAAAAGGAGAAAAAGTTGGAATGCTTAGAGTTGTTTCATACAGACCTTTCCCAAGTGAAAAAATTAATGAAGCTGTAAAAAATGCAAGTAAATTAGCAGTTATAGAAAAAGACATTAGTTTTGGAATGGGCGGAGCATTGTATCAAGATTTAAAAACTACTGTTGAAGGTAAAGAGATTATTGACTTTGTTATTGGATTAGGTGGAAGAGATATTACTCCATCTACAATATATGAAGTATTAGAAAGAACTAAAAATCCAAGTAAAATAATTAATTGGATTGGTATTGAGGAGGATGACTAAAATGGATTTTCCTAAAGAAGAATTTTTAGCACCAGGACACAGAGGTTGTGCTGGTTGTGGAGCAGCATTAGTTGTAAGATTAGCACTTAAACAATCAGGAAAAAATACAGTTGTAATTGCTGCAACAGGATGTCTTGAAGTTATGACTACTCCATATCCTGAAACTGCATGGGAAGTTCCATTTATACATGTTGCATTTGAAAATGCAGGTGCAGTAGCAAGTGGTGTTGAAAGAGCACTTAAAGCTCAAGGAAAAGAAGATGTTAATGTTATAGCATTTGGTGGAGATGGAGGAAGTGTAGATATTGGTTTACAATCCATTTCAGGAGCTATGGAAAGAGGACATAATTTAACCTACATCTGTTATGATAATGAAGCATATATGAATACAGGTATACAAAGAAGTGGAGCTACCCCATGGGGTGCATCAACTACAACTTCACCTAGTGGAAGTGTAAGTTATGGTGAAGATAAACCTAAGAAAAATATGCCTATGATTATGGCAGCACATGGAATTCCATATATTGCAACAGCTTCAATTTCATATCCTGAAGATTTCATGCAAAAAGTTAAAAAGGCAACAGAAACCAAAGGTCCTGCTTACATACACATAAACCAGCCATGTACTACTGGTTGGGGATTTGAACCTGCAAAAACTATTGAGATAGGAAGACTTGGTGTTGAAACTGGATTCTGGCCATTATATGAAATTGAAAATGGTGAATTTAGAGTAACTTATAGGCCAACTGAAAGAAAACCTGTAGTAGAATATTTAAAATCACAAAAAAGATTCAAACATTTAGGTGAAGACGAAGTTGAAAAAATACAAGAATATGTAGATAACCAATGCGAAGAATTAGGAATCTGAGGTGAGAACATTGAAAAAAATATTAGTACAAAGAGATTTGTGTGATGGATGCAAAGACTGTGAAAATGCTTGTAGATCATTACATGGAACTAATAGAATAAATATTTTAGAATATGATAGTTCTTACTACCCAATTCTTTGTCAACAATGTCAAGATCCTGCATGCGAAGTAATATGTCCTACAGGAGCAATGACAGGAGAAGGAATAGAATCAGAAAAATGTATCGCATGTGGTTTATGTGCTTTAGCATGTCCATTTGGTGCAATTACCATCTATGACAAAAGTTCAGAAAAATGTAATAGATGTGTTGATAAAGCCGATGGTCCTGCATGTGTCCAAGCATGTTCTAAAAGAGCTATTTCACTAGTAGATACAAATAAACTTGTTGATAAAAAACGTGCTGAGTACATTTCAAAAATTAATGGTGGCAATAAAAAACAATCAAAAAATATGATAAATGTATTAACTTCTGGCATAAGAACAAGTAAAGCTTTTGAGGACTAAGGTGATACAATGAGAGAATTAATTTTAAATCCTGAAGAATGTGTTGATTGTGGTAATTGTGAAAGAAGATGTCCAAATAATGCAATTCACATATATGATGGAGTACCATTATTCTGTATGCATTGTAGCCCTGATAAGGCACCTTGCCTTTTAAATTGTCCTGAAGGAGCTATAGAATATCTTGGGGGAGCAATTACAATTAATCAGGAAAAATGTATTGGTTGTGGAGTATGTAGAGATGTTTGCCCAATTGGTGCAATTAATATGTCCAGCCATCATGCAAAAAAGTGTAA
The DNA here is from genome assembly GCA_900314605.1 of uncultured Methanobrevibacter sp. GTDB lineage: Archaea > Methanobacteriota > Methanobacteria > Methanobacteriales > Methanobacteriaceae > Methanarmilla. Next base: position 16,772 of record OMVX01000031.1, read on the forward strand.
TTTGTGTATTAATAAAGATACACAACAATGTGTAGCAGCATGTCCTACAGGTGCATTAAAAGATAATTCAGATGAGTTACGCCACAGCAAACAAGCAAAAATTGCTAAAGAACTTAATTATTTGAAAAAATTAAGGGAAAATTTTATAGAAAACTAGAATAATTATTTAATTATTCTTTTTTTACTCTTTTTATAAATTTAAATAAATAATATATATTTAAGCTGGTCCATCATAGTATTTAATATTATAATACTTATTTTAAAAAAAAAAACAGACAGTTTACAAGTAAACACCAGTAAATACTTATAGCAATAATAAATAAGATAAATAAAAGAATCAATAATAATTTAGTAAAAGATTTGATTTATTAAAAATAATAGTTATTAGAAAAATAAAATAAAATATTAAAAAATAATGAAAAAAAAGATTATAGATTATATAACTAATGTGTTAATACCCTAATTAAGTCCATAATACCAGGTTGCAATTGGATCTATTAGATTACACTCAATAATAGCTGCAATAAGTAATAAAATAAAAACAATCATACACATTATTAAAATATCCTTTAATGCTCTTTTATTTTCTATTAAAGTACTTTTAAAACTTCTATTTTTAATCATTTTTATTTCAAGTTTTGTTATATTAAAAGCACAAGCTAGAGCAAATACTGTCGCAGAATATTCTAATATTCCATGAGGTAATATAGTTACTAAAGAATATGTAAGGTCTGTTCCAAATGGTATGCCAATAATTACTCCATTGAATATTGTAATTAATACTGAAAATACTGAGAATAATAATCCTCCAGCAATTAGAACATAATCTGCTAAAAGATTATGTAAGAACACATCAATAGTATTAAGTTTAAAAGATATATTAGAAGTCTGATTTCCAGTTACATTTTTGTGCCATAATGCATTAGAAATCGCACCATAATTTTCACCTACACTACTATAAGCAAAAATAGCTGAACCTATAGCACATACTAAAAATATGACTAATGAAAATATTAACACTTTTTTATTTCGTTTAAAAAATTCTTTCATAAATAATATATATTTATTATTTATTTATAAAAATTACTATCTCGGAAACACAATTCAAAAAACTTAAGGGATTTTTAGAAAATTCCATTCATCTCAGTTCAAACTTTAATTTAAAGTTAAATCTTTTGAAAAGAGACCTTTTTTATATAATTTTTTAATAAGCTTGAGAAATTTTATAAAAAACACAGAAAGTTTTATAAATCAAGAAAAATTTCATTTGAACAAAAAAAAAGCTTAAAATATTCTTTAATCTTAACTAAGGAAAATGAAAAATTATTAATATTTTGAAGACACCTGCATTTTTTATTCTTTATTACTTAAAAGGATTTTAAAGATTTAGAAAAATAAAGTTCCTTAAATAATTGTAAGATTAGCTTTAATTTTCTCAATTAAATATTTTAAGAAAAAAATTAAAATAATATAAAAAACATAAAAAAAATAATAAAATAATGTTATAATATTGATAAAATTTATTTAAAAATGGAATTAGATGATAAATTATAATTTATTACTCCTGAAGAAATATATAATCTTTATATGATAAAAGAGTGATAATATTAGTTTACTGAATTTTATCTGTTTAATAAACTAAAAATATGATTAATATGTATACTATAATAAATATAGCAAATTTATTAAATCAGATTGATGATTTTATGTATTTTCCCTTTCTTGTTATTATATTAGTAGTAGGGGGATTATATTTTACTTTAAAAACAAGAGGCGTTCAGATTAGATTACTTTATAATAGTATAAAACTCATGTTTGAACCGAAAAAAGATAAAAATTCTGTATCCTCCCTAGAAGCAATGCTAGTATCTACGGCTTCAAGAATAGGTACTGGTAATATTATTGGTGTATCAACAGCAATTTGTCTTGGTGGACCTGGAGCATGTTTTTGGATGTGGTTAATGTGTATAATTGGAGGATCTTCTGCTTTCATAGAAAGTACACTTGCTCAGATTTTTAAGAAAAAAGATGAAAAAGGAAATTCCTATGGAGGTCCTGCCTATTATATTGAACAAGGATTAAACAAACCAAAATTAGCCATGCTATTTTGCATATTTTTAATCCTAGCTTATGCAATTGGATTTAATATGTTATGTTCCTATAATATTCAGTCAACATTTATAAAATATCCATTTTACAATGAAAATACAACACCAATAATTATAGGTGCAATATTAGCTATTTTAACGGGATATTGTATAATCGGTGGTGGAAAAAGAATCATCAATATTACAACTAAACTTGTACCATTAATGGGGATTTCTTATGTTGCTATAGCATTAATTATAATAATTTTAAATTTTAAAAACATTCCTTCAATGTTTATCTTAATTTTTCAAGATGCCTTTAATTTTCAATCTATTTTTGGAGGATTTACAGGATCATGTTTAGTATATGGAATTAAAAGAGGCCTATTTTCAAATGAGGCAGGGGTAGGATCAGCGCCAAATGCATCTGCATCTGCAATTGTATCACATCCAGTAAAACAAGGCCTATTACAAACTATTTCAGTTTATATAGATACATTAATATTATGTACCGCTACAGCACTAATGTGCTTATGTACTGGAATAATGCCTGATGCAAGTTTAGCTGGTGCCCCCTATGTACAAAATTCGATACAAACAGTATTAGGTAATTTTGGACCTATATTTCTTACAATAGTAATGATTTTATTTGGATTTACTACATTAATTGGAAATATTTACTATATAAATAATACCATAATATTTTTAAATAAGAAAAAGAAACCGTCAAAAAGAACCATGAAAATAATCCATATATTTTGTGCATTAATTGTTTTTATAGGGGCAACTATTCCAATGAGTATTGCTTGGAGTATAGCAGATATCACAATGGGTTGTATGACCATAATAAATATTCCCACTTGTATATTATTAAGTAAATTTGCAATTAATTGTTTACATGATTATGAAAATCAGAGAAAACAAGGAAAAGACCCAGTATTTAAAGGAGTTTCAATAGGATTAAATGAAAAATCATTAGATTTCTGGAAGTAAAATTTATTAATTTAAATAAATTTGGGATTGTTGAAAATTTATTTTAGGATTATTATTTATTATAGGAGTAAGGCTTTTTAAAACAAAAATACTAATAATAAAATAATATAGTTTTGAGATTAATTAATTGTTTTAAATAGCTTAAAAATATATAAATAGAAATAAAATTTACAAATTTTGACAAATGGGAAATTTAATAGATTATAGGGATTTTTATGATAAGTGAAAAAACTATTGAAGAGACTGTTTATCAACTTTATAAAAAAGCAGTGATAGAATTAAATGAAGATGTGATTAAATCACTAGAAGATGCTCTTAAAAATGAAGAAGACGAGTTAGCTAGGTTAAATATTAAAAATATCTTAAAGAATATTAAACTCGCTCGGGAAAATCAAATACCAATGTGCCAAGATACAGGTCTCGGAATAATTTTTGTTAAACTTGGAAATGTGAAAGTTGAAAACTTAAAAACTGCAATTAGAAATGGAGTGAAAAAAGCAAGCAGTGAAATACCGCTTAGACCAAATATTGTAGATCCTCTAACACGTGAAAATTCTGGAAATAATCTTGGAGATAAAATTCCTTATATCAATATTGAACTAACAGATACTGATTACCTTGAAATAACAGTCCTTCCCAAAGGATTTGGTTCTGAAAATAATAATAAACTTAAAATGGCCCTTCCTGCAGAAGGTGAAGAAGGTATAAAAGACTTTGTAGTTGAAAGTGTCCTTCAAGCAGGAGGTAAACCTTGTCCTCCAATGATAGTAGGAGTAGGTATTGGAGGAACGTCAGATTTAGCTATGAAACTTGCAAAAGAAGCTATGCTGGATGAAATTGGAAAACCTAATAAAGATTCTAAACTTGCTAAAATGGAAAAAGAAATTTTAGATAAAATTAATCAAAATGGTAAAGGGCCAATGGGACTTGGAGGAAAGACAACTGCACTTGATGTTAAAATAAAAACCGCAGCAACACACACTGCCGGATTACCAATTGGTGTATGCATACAATGTTGGGCACATAGACATGCTACAGCAATATTAAAAGATGAATCAATATAAATAAAAAGTTTTGTAGTTCTCTGATAAATATTTTAGATTTTTTTGACTTAAAATATTGGCATGTGATTATAGTCCCTAAAAATTTAAATAAATCTAATTAAACTAATTTCTTTAGGTATTAGTATATTTATCCCAAATAGGTACTCGTTTAAGTAAAATAAAATATAAAATATGTTTATTACAAAAAATGAAAATATCACTATGATAATCATAACAAATAGAAAATATTAAATAAATCATTTAATATAATAATCGAATGTTACATTTAATTCTTTGAAAAAAAAGAGGTAATAAAAATGAATATTTTGATTGATCCTTTATTGTTTTTACAACATTTACGGGAAATGAGTGGGGGGCTTTTTGATACATTTTTTACATCATGTTCCTTTTACGCTGAAACTGTGAGTTTTATAGCATTAATAGCTATTTTTTACTGGTGTATTAATAAAAAAATGGGAGAATATTTAATAATATCTTTCTGTTTTAGTAATATAATTATGGTATTTTTCAAAAATTTAACATGTATTTATAGACCTTGGATACTTGATTCAAGAGTTAAACCTGTTAAAGATGCTATACCTGGAGCAACAGGTTATTCATTTCCAAGTGGACATTCAGCAAATGCTACAACATTGTTTGGAGGTCTTGCTTTAAGAGGGAAAATATCCAAAGCTGCAATTATACTTTGTATTGTATGTATAATTCTAATTGTATTTAGTAGGCTTTATTGTGAAGTACATTCTATTGTAGATGTAAGTGGAGGGATACTTCTATCAATTATTACTTTAATAATAATGAACAAGATATTCAATAAACTTGAAGAAAATCCTAATTTAGATATTATTATTTCTGTAATTGGACTTATACTAATGGGATTACTAATGGTATTTACCGTTACAAAATCTTATCCAATGGATTATAATGCTGCAGGTAAATTAATTGTTAACCCTGAAACTATGATTCCAGGTTCCTTTGGTATTTATGGTATAATAACATCATTGCTCATTTCATGGCCAATTGAAAGACATTTTATTAATTTTTCACATGAAGGAACAACAGAAGCAAAAATAATTAGATATATATGTGGACTTATTGGTATAGGAATAATTTCACAGATTATAATACCTGTAATTGGTTTTGAGACAATAGGACAGAATTTTGCAGGAACATTCATATTAGGATTATTTATTATGTTAATATATCCTGCAATTATTAAATATTTCCAAAATCGATCAAAATCTGTTTAATCAAATCTATTAAACATGATTTACAGACATTAAAAAGCATTATTAATATAAATTATAGGATTAATATCTCTATAATATTATATTAATAAAAGAAAAATAAAAATTAAATATTATAATTGTTTAAAAAAAAGGTGTAAAAATTGAATATATTAATAGACCCCTTATTGTTTTTACAATATCTTAGGGAAATAAGTGGAGGAATATTTAATAATTTTTTACTTCATGTTCATTTTATGGTGAATCTGTAAGTACTATAGCTTTAATAGCAATATTTTACTGGTGTATCGATAAAAAAATGGGAGAATATTTAGCAATATCCTTCTGTTTTAGTAATATAATCACAATATTTGTAAAAAATTTATTTAGTATATATCGTCCATGGGTACTTGATTCAAAAGTTAAACCTGTTAAAGAAGCCTTACCCCATGCAGGAGGCTATTCATTTCCAAGTGGACATTCAGCAGATGCTGCTAACTTATTTGGAGGGCTTGCTTTAAGAGGAAAATATTCTAAAGCTGCTATTATACTTTGTATTGTTTGTTTATTACTCATTGTATTTAGTAGACTTTATTTAGGAGTTCATTCTATTTTAGATGTAATTGGAGGAGTAATTTTAGCAATTGTTGTTTTAATAATAATGAACAAAGTATTTGATAAACTTGAAGAAAACCCTAATTTAGACATTATTATTTCAGTAGTTGGACTTATACTCCTAGCAATAGTAACAGTGATTACACTAACAAAATCTTATCCAATAGATTACGATTCTGCAGGTAAAATAATTGTTGAACCTATTAAGAACCTTTTAATTTCATTCAAGATTTATGGTCTAGTTACATCATTGCTCATTTCATGGCCAATTGAAAGAAGATTTATTAATTTCTCACATGAAGGAACAACCGAAACAAAAATAATTAGATACATATGTGGACTTATAGGCATAGGATTAATTTCATATGTTATTACACCAGTAATCGGCTTTGATACATATATACAAAATTTTGCAGGAACATTCATATTAGGATTATTTATTATGTTAATATATCCTGCAATTATTAAATATTTCCAGAATCGGGCAACTTCTACTTAATTAAATTATAAACAACTGTCTGATAAAAGATAAATTAATATTAATAATAATGGGGAGAATAAAACTTCTCATTATATAATAATTAATTTTTTAATATTACTTCATACAAAATAATAAATATAATAATAAACTTTTTTATAAATAAAAAATAAAATTATAAATTCATTAAGAGTTTTGATTAGTTTATAAACAAAAAGATAAATGTATTTAAACTATGGAAAAGAGTATAATATGGTAAAATTTTTAAAAAAATGGACAGAAACTAATCTCATATTAAAAATTATTATTGGTTTAATCATTGGAACAATATTAGGTATTTTTGTTCCAAACTGGACTTTTTTAGGTTTTCTAGGAACATTATTTGTAAGTTCCCTTAAAGCAGTAGCTCCAATTTTAGTATTCTTTTTAGTTTCTTCTTCTATATCTAAAGCGGGTAAAGGAATAGGGTCTAGATTTAAAACTGTTATAATCTTATATTTATCAGGTACATTTTTAGCTGCAATAATTGCTGTTATTATAAGTATCTTATTCCCCGTTAGTATCCAGTTAAATACAACATATACCTCAACTGCTACAACGAATCTTTGGGAAGTACTGTCCAATATTGTAATTACATCTATTTCTAATCCAATTGAGTTAGTGTCTAATGGCCAATATTTAGGAATATTAATATGGGCAATAATCTTAGGGCTAGGTTTAAAAATATGTGGAAACGAGAAAACAAAAAATCTTATTGCAGATTTTGGTAATGGAACCACTTGGATTGTTAATGGAATTATTCAATGCGCTCCAATAGGTATTATGGGTTTAGTATTTAGTTCAGTTTCTAAAAATGGACTTGACATATTCAGTAAATATGGGCAATTGATTATTATACTTGTTAGTTGTGTTGCTATTGTTGCATTTATACTCAATCCTATTATTTCAGCAATGGCAATAAGACGCAATCCTTATCCTTTAGTATTGACCTGTTTAAGAGAAAGTGGAATTACAGCATTCTTTTCAAGAAGTTCAGCAGCTAACATTCCTGTCAATATGATATTATGTGAACGTTTAGGATTAGATAAAGATTTCTTTACAATAAGTATCCCCTTAGGTTCAACAATTAATATGGAAGGTGCATCAATAACAATTATCGTAATGACTCTTGCACTCTGTCATAGCATAGGGATTTCTATTTCATTATTTATTATAATTCTTTTATCCCTTGTTGCCAGCGTGGCAGCATGCGGATCATCAGGTGTTGCTGGAGGGTCCATATTACTTATTCCTTTAGCATGCTCATTATTTGGAATTAGTTCAGATATTTCTATGCAAGTTGTAGGGATTGGATTTATTATTGGTGTAATTGAAGATTCATGTGAGACTGCCCTTAACTCTTCTAGCGATGCCCTGTTCTCAGCGACGGCTGAATATTATGAAAGGCGAAAAAAGGGAGAACCTATGAATTATCTGGGAGAATTTGCAAAATAACACCTTTATTAAACTATCCAACTAACAATTTTATTAAATTAGTTAAATAAAAGAAAAAATCATTAAATAATTTCTATAGAACCAATAAAATAAAAAAAAATATATTAATTAAATAAATTTGTATTTGTCAATTTGTTAGTTGGTAATTTTGTTGTTGGATTTTTTTGATTGAAATTTTTGATCTTTTGTTTTTTTGCAAAAAATTTTCATAAAATATA